>DATJQA010000043.1:0-26365 GCA_035506115.1 Minisyncoccota bacterium
AGGCTTTCGTCTGGAAGACCCGTCCTTTGTCAGTGAAGAAAAGAAGATTGTCGTGCGTGTTCACGTTCAGGAAGTGTTGGAGGAAATCTTCTTCCGCCACTTCTGAGCCGATCAAGCCCTTGCCGCCCCGATGCTGACTGCGGAAAGAGGTCGGGGGTAAGCGTTTGATATAGCCGCCAGCCGAAAGCGTGATGACAACCTCTTCTTCCGGAACCAGGTCCTCGTCCTTGAAAGCCGTGATGCCGGTCGTGACGACCTGCGTACGACGCTCGTCGCCATATTTTGTCTTGAGCTCCGTCACTTCATCCGTGATTATCTTCATGACCCGCGCCGGGCTCTTCAGAATGGCTTCAAGGTCTTTGATAAGCGTCTGTTTTTCTTTCAGTTCCGACTCGATCTTCTCTCGCTCCAAGGCCGCAAGCGTTTGAAGGCGCATTTCCAAAATGGCCGTTGCCTGGATATCGCTCAGTTTGAATTGCTTCACTAAATTCTTATGAGCATCCTCTTTGTCCTTAGAGCGCTTGATGACCGAAATGATGCGATCGATGACATGGAGCGCTTTCGCAAGTCCCTCGAGAATGTGGGCGCGCTCTTTCGCCTTTGCCAGATCGAATTCCGTTCGGCGCCGGATGACGATCTTCCGGTAATCAAGATAAGCGATCAGGACGTCGCGCAGCGACAGAAGGCGCGGCTCAAGCCCGTTCACGAGCACGATCATGTTCAAATGGAAGAACTTCTGGAGGTCCGTGTGTTCGTAGAGCTGGTTCAGGACCTTCTGGGGCGGCACGTCGCTCTTGAGCTCCACAACGATGCGCAAGCCTTCGCGGTCGGACTCATCGCGGAGATCGCGAATACCTTCGATCTTCTTATCTTGAACAAGTTCGGCGATGCGCCGGATGAGATCGGCTTTGTTCACCTGGAACGGGATCTCGGTGATGATGATGTCAAACTGCCGATTCTTCTTTTCTTCGATGCTCGCCTTGGCGCGCATCAGGATGGGACCTTTCCCCGAACGATAGGCTTCGCGAATGGCTTTCTTGTCGAAAATGAGGCCGCCGGTCGGAAAATCCGGACCCTGAACGTGCTCAAAAAGATCGTCCGTCGTTGCATCCGGATCCTTGGCCAGATGAAGTATGGCATCGGCCACTTCCTGTATGTTGTGCGGCGGGATATTGGTCGTCATGCCGACCGCGATGCCGAGCGAGCCGTTCAAAAGCAGCCCCGGCAATTTTGCCGGCAGGACCTTCGGCTCTTCGCGCGTACCATCATAGTTCGGCGCCCAATCCACCGTGTCCTTTTCAACGTCCACGAGCATCTCGTGGGCGATGCGGGCCAGGCGCGTCTCGGTGTAACGCATCGCCGCCGGCGAATCGCCGTCAATGGACCCGAAGTTGCCCTGCCCCTGAACGAGCGGATAACGAAGCGAGAAGTCCTGAGCCATCCGGACCAAAGCATCATATATAGAAAGGTCGCCGTGCGGATGATATTTACCCATTACTTCGCCGACGATGTTCGCAGATTTTTTGAGCTTCGCGTCAGCGGTCGAACCGGAATCCCACATACCCCAAAGGATGCGCCGCTGGACCGGCTTCAAGCCGTCCCGAACGTCCGGCAGAGCGCGCGAAACAATGACCGACATCGCATAGTCGAGGTACGATTCTTGAAGTTCCAGAGTTATCTCCCTTTTGTTTATCTTCGCCATGTTATTGCTGGTCAGGCTTTACCAAATAATCTTTCTGCGTGGTCCACAGGCCCTTAAAACTATTCCAGATGTTCGCCATCCCCTGTTTCAACGCCCCTCCGCCGGCGCCGACGCTTCCCATAAAGGAAAAACTGCCGGGTTCGTTTTGGTCAGCAACGATTGAATCCGTCGAAGGAGAAAGCGGATTGAAGAATGTCAGCCAAACGAAGAAGACCACTCCGGCCACCAAAACGGTGCCGGAAACGATGATGATATGCTTTGTTTCCTCGCTCAAAGAGCGCGCCCACTCGAGCAAAGACTTATTTTCTTGGAACATGGTCAAACTTTTGCCTCGAGCACGATGATGCGGCCCTTTGTCTCCAGAAGATCCTTCTTTTTGAAAACGAACTTCTCTTCGGTCTCGGCCTTCTGGCCGACCGCCTTGAGGAATTCCGCCGGTGTCTTGTAGAAACTCGGGATGACCACAGCGGGCTCCAATTTCTTTATTAAACGAACAGCCTCGGCCGCCGGCAAGAAGTGTTCGCCGACCGGAATGAAAAGGACCGTCGGCTCGCCGAGCTCTTCCATAACATCGTCGCTCAAGACCCCGGAAAGGTGCCCTAAAATAACGAGCCGCATGTCCTCCCAGGTCACAAGATAGACGGTCTTGAGATACTTTTCTGTCGATTCGGCCGGGACAGCGAAACCTCGGATCTCGATGCCTTTAGATTCGTACTCGCCCGGAAAGACGATCTCTTCCGGAGGCGGCTCGATGGTCGCCGGGATGATGGTCCGTAAGACCACATCGGATTTCAACCGGTTGTTCGTCGGGTTCGTCAAAAGGGAAACTTCGCCGCTTTGGATCCGAAAGCAGCCATCCCCGAAGTAGTTTATGACCATTGGATACGCCTTATTCTAGCAGAAAAAAACACCCCTGTCGACCCCGAAAAATGTCCGGAAGCCCCGATTTCCTTGACTTCTTCCGAACCCTACCCTATAATCACTCTCGCTTGTTTTAACCTATCATTCTATGGCTAACGACATCCAAGCGAAGGGCGCCGCCCTTACCCAAATCCTCCGAACCGACATCCCCGGCAACCGCGTCCGGGAAGGTGATGTTATCGAGGCGACCTTCATAAAAAGGGCCAGCCGGGAAGCTTATTTTGACATCGGGAAGGTCGGGACGGGCATTGTTTACGGCCTCGAAGCCATGAACGCCCGGGAGCTTCTCCGGAACCTCACGCCGGGCGACAAACTGCCGGCGAAGATAATCGATCTGGACGGTCGGGACGGCTACGCGGAGCTTTCGCTCGCTGAAGCCGGCAAGCAGAAGCTCTGGCAACAGGTCCAAGACCTAATGGATTCCGGCGAGATCGTGAAGATCAAGATCGCGGCGGCGAACGCCGGCGGTCTGACCGGGAACCTCTTCGACCTCAAGGCTTTTCTGCCGACCTCACAGCTCTCGAACGACCACCAGCCGAAGAGCACGGAAGGCGACCGCCAGCGGACCATCGACGAGCTCAAGAAGTTCATCGGCGAAGAGTTGTCGGTCAAGGTCATAAACGTGAACGCCCGGAGCAACAAGCTCATTATTTCTGAACGCGAGACACTGAACACGAACATTAAAGAACTTCTCCAAAAATACGAGATCGGTCAGACCGTGGATGGCTTGGTCTCGGGGCTCGCCGATTTCGGGATCTTCATCCGATTCGTCGACGAACCGGATATCGAAGGCCTCGTCCACATCTCGGAGATCGATCACCGCATCATCGACAATCCGAAGGAGCTCATGAAATTGAATGAGGCCGTCAAAGTGAAGATCATCGACATCCGGGATGGCCGCGTCTTTCTTTCTTTGAAAGCCCTGAAGCCGAACCCGTGGGATTCCGTCGGCGACAAATATCAGGCCGGCCAGGAGGTCATGGGCAAGGCGTATAAGTTCAATCCTTTCGGAGCGACCATCGATCTTGATGGCGGCATCCAGGGCATGATCCACATTTCTGAATTCGGCGGGGCTGACGAAATGCGGAAGATGCTCGTCATCGGTCAAATGTACCCCTTTGTCATAGAAGCCGTCCGGCCAGAAGAGAAGAGACTCATCCTGAAACTGAAGAAATAGAAGAAAGAAAACCGCCAAAAGGCGGTTTTCTTATAGGTGCCGCGGGAGGGAATTGAACCCCCGACGCCAGCCTCTTCAGGGCTGCGCTCTACCACTGAGCTACCGCGGCGAACGTTAGCAGTGTAGATGATTTCGATACCGCTTTCAAGCCCTCTGAGCGAGCCGTGCTACAATGTTCCCATCATGACGAAGCGCGGCTGGCTTTCGGACAAAGAATACGATGCGATCTACAGTCGCGTGCCGCGTGTCTGCGTGGATGTTGTCGTCCACGCGCCGACAGGCGTTCTTCTTGCTTACCGAACGCTTGCGCCGCACAAGAACCACTGGCATCTGCCGGGCGGCCGCGTTCGGTTCGGAGAAACATTGGCTCAAGCTGCCGAGCGACTCGTTCTAGAAGAGACCGGCTACCGCACTCTTGTCGGACCGATCATCGGCGCGATGGAATTTAATCGCGAACGACAGCGCGGTCGACCGCGCCACACTGTGAGCGTTGTTCTGTCCGCGACCCCGCTCCGCGGGGAAAAAGCGGGCGTCGGAATATTCCCGAGGGTCCGATTTTTTAAAACAATGCCCCAGCCAACGGCTCGACCGCACGCCGACTTTCTGCTGAAGAAAAAACTTATCCGCCGCTAACGCCCTCCGTGTCCGGATGCTGGCCTTTCAGAACGAGGTCTATGACCGCGTCCGCATAGGCAATATCTTCCGGTGTCGTTTTCATGCGCCGACCGTAATCGTCGGAGACGAACTCGATGAACTTTTCCACTTGTTTCCGAACCTCTGGGTCATTTATCTCGCCACGCCAGATGCTTTCCTCCAGGATAATGCGCAAAGAAGTGAACCAGCCCCGCCGTACTTTAAAAAGATTGTCCGGCGCATCGCTGTGAATGATGCGGTCAGGTATCTCCTCGCGGTAGTTGTCGCGAAGTTCAACGAGGCGGCTGGATAGGGTCTGCTCGGCCATAATGGACATATCAATTCTAGCAGCAACCGCCGAAGGAAGGAACAGCGAGGTTTTCGGTGGCGTTCATTTGTCGGGCTGCTGGGAGTCGAACCCAGACTAAATCCTCCCAAAGGACTCGTGCGGCCGCTACACTACAGCCCGTCTTCGCTCTTCACCTTATAGGATTTTTCGGCTAGTATCAAACGCGAGCCAGGCCCCCGTAGCTCAATGGATAGAGCAGGGCTCTTCTAAGGCCTTGATGTGGGTTCGATTCCTACCGGGGGCGCTATTTCGAAAGACGGCATCCATCGGCGCCCGGCTCAGCCGAAAGTGAATGTGAACGCCTGGAGACCCGGCTGTTCGATCCGTAACTCCAACGTATGAGTGCCCGGTGCGGCCTCATGGATCAGTCGATATAGTCGATTTTCTTTTATAACAACGGTCGCCTGGCCGTTTACGATCTTTACGTCCTCGCCGGCGAGTTCGGGCGGGAGCGGCTGGCCGTCCCGATAGACCTCCGCCGTTACGCCGTCCGCGGCGCTCGCCACGAAGTAAACGCTCTGAGCTTCATATTCATATCGAATGACGGCGGTAGCGGTATTCTGCGCGTACTGGTCTTCAAAACGCCATGGCCCGCCGAGATAGAGGGCGCTCGGCGTTATATCCGACGGAAGAGAGAGCGTCTGGTCACCGACCACGCCACTCTTGCCGTTCGAAAGATACTCGTTCCGAGCAGCGCCGAAATACGTTTCGGGACTAAGGGCTGAAGCGGATGGGGCATCAGCGCCCAAGTCCGGGTTCGCGAAGCCGGTCGGAATGGTCGTCGAAATACCGAGGACGGTCGCCCGTTCGGTGAGCGCCTTTTGGATCGCCTGCTCCGTTTCGTCGTATCCCCCCTCGCCGATCTTGTCGTAAACGACGTAACCGTCAATGTCGATAAGATATTTCCGCGGCCAGTACTGGTTCCCGTAAGCCGTCCAGGTGCCATAGTTATTGTCCTGCACGACCGGGTACTTTATTCCCTCGCGCGCAACCGCGGCCGCGACATTCCCGTGGTCCTTTTCGAAGTCGAACTCGGGTGTATGGACGCCGATTATCTCCAGACCGGCATCCCGATACTTGTTGTACCAGGCATTCAGATACGGCTGCGTGCGGATGCAGTTGATGCAACTGTAGGTCCAAAAATCTAGCAAGATGACCTTCTTGCCGACCAAGCTTGCGATAGTGAGCGTGTCCGATGCGTTCACAAATCCCGTCGGGTCAACAAACTCTTTGGCGCGCGCATATTGCGTCGCCTTTGAAGTGATCCGAGCGGGCGGCGAAGATGGCGCGGTCCCGGTTGCCGAGACGGAGGTCGAGGTCGGTTCGGGCATCGAGTGCTCGAGCGCCACGTCGAGCGGGATGTCGCTTCCGCCCGGCGGCAAGGTCGGTCGGACCTTGCCGAGCTCCAAGTAGACAATGAGGCCGCCGATCACGACGAGCGCGGCGATGAGCGAAAGGCGCTTAGATGTCATGGCTAGAGGTGGCCGTGGTGATGGTGGCAAGGTAGGACAGAAGACCGGGCACCAGCGGCAGGATGCACGGCGAAAGGAACGAGCCTAAGCCGGCGAGAAAGGCGATGCCGAGGTTAGCGAAGTTCAGGCCGGCGATGTTGCCGCCGAGACCGGAGACGAGACCAAGCCGATCGAGCAGCGCGGCGATGAGCTCGGAGTTCGCGAACCGGCTCAGCTGTCCAACAAAGACAAAGACGCCGACTAGGACCAGAAGCGCGCCGAAGAAACGCTGGGTCCAAACAAGCCAGGCGCCCGCCTGCTTGATGAACTTCCGCGCCTGATCGGCGAAAAGGCCGACCAGCAAGAACGGTGCGCCGAGTCCGATGGTGTAGGCAAAGAGGAGGAAGAAGGCGCTTCCGGGCGTGGTCGCCGCGAGCGCGAGGATAGCGCCGAGAGCGGCGGAGACGCACGGCGTCCAACCGACGGCGAAGGCGGCGCCAAAAACAAAAGAGGTAAGATAGGACGACCGGAGCACGAATCCCACTCGCACTACGTGTTCGCGGACCAAAAAATCGGGCGTCCAAAGGCCCATCGCGAAAAGGCCGAAGGCGATAATGATAAGGCCGCCGATGTAACCAAGCCAAGCCTGAGCCAGCGCGGTCACGTGCGCAAGTACGGTCTGAAGAAGAACGCCTACGAACGAGAAAATAAGCGCGAACCCGAGAACAAAAAAGACGCTGGTGAAGAACGTCCCGGTCCGAGCTTGAGCTGTTGAGGCCATAGAAAGGGAAGAGGAAAATTGTACCGCGCCAGCGCCAGATTGCGAATGTGCCTGTGGACAAGGCCGATAGAGGTCCGACTCAGGCGAGACAACGCACACATTGGCCGTTGGCCGACGCTCCGAAATGCGCTTTACTTAAAGGTAAAGGCGAAATAAAAAACATCACTATGTCCAAGGTCTTATTGATCATCGGTCTGGCGATCCTGCTCGTGATCGGCGGAGTGGTCGCCATCAGATACATGACACCCGCGCCGACGGCCCCAGCAAAAACCCCGAACACAATTCTTATCGGTTTCGCGCTCGGAACGTTGCGCGAGGACCGATGGCGTACGGACCTCGACCTCTTCACTAAGAAGGTCGAATCGCTTGGAGCATCCGTGAGCAGTTTATCCAACGACTACGACGTGCCGACCCAGATCTCCCAAATAGATAACTTGGTCAACCAAGGCGCCAAGGTCATCGTGGTCGTCCCGGCGGATTCGGATAAGATCGCTCCAGCCATTGAGAAGGCGCACGAGGCCGGCGTTAAGATAATCGCTTACGACCGTCTCATTAATAACGCTACCGTGGACCTCTATACTTCCTTTGACAATGTGAAGGTCGGCGTCCTTGAAGCAAGCGGAGTAACGAGCGTCGTCTCGAAAGGTAAGTTTGCTTACATCGGCGGCTCGCCGGCGGACAATAACGCCTTTCTTCTGAAACAAGGCTCTATGAGCGTCCTCGATCCGAAGATAAAGAGTGGCGACATTAAGTTGGTGGTCGACGAGTTCACGCCGGACTGGAAACCGGAAACGGCTTATCAGAACCTTAAGAAATATTTGGACACAGGCGGCGCGCTCGACGCCGTGGTGGCGGCGAATGACGGGACCGCTTTCGGGGTCATTCAGGCTCTCACCGAGAAAGGGCTCGCCGGCAAGGTGCCGGTCTCCGGCCAGGATGCCGAACTTTCCGCTTGTCAGCGCATTGTCGCCGGCACTCAAACCCTGACCATCTACAAGCCGATCAAAGCTTTGGCCGAGAAAACAGCGGAGCTTGCGGTCGCGATGGCTAAGGGTCAAGCACCAGAGACGACCGGGGTCATCAATAACGGAAAAATGGACGTGCCTTCTTATCTTCTCGAACCGATCCCGGTCACGAAAGCGAACATGATGGAGACTATCGTGAAGGATGGTTTTCACACCGCTCAAGAGGTTTACGGAACCTCGACCGCACAGTGAATAGGGCTCTAGCGCGCGGCCCGCTCTGGCTTCCCGACAAAGCGCGCTGACGGTCGAGAGCGAGACGAACATTGCTCCCCAGGATGCAAAGCATTCGATCAAAACTTCTCTTCTCCTCGCTCGGGATAATCGTTGCCCTGGTAACGCTGGACATATTTTTCTTTGCCGTCCACTTCAACCTCGTTAAGCGGTACAACGACGTGCTGCACAATATGATCACGGAGTACCAGGTGAGCGAGGTCGGCGATAACATCATCGCCAGTTACGGCAACTTCATCAAAAACACCAACGACCCAGCCCTGGAAGCCGATTATCAGGCTCGCCTCCAGAACATCAAGGACCTCTTCGCTCAGCTCGACCAGATCATCACAAGCGAGGACAGTCGCGTGATCTACGTCGGCCTTAAGAACACGGTGGACGGCATTGTCGAACAGCTCCAGCTCGGCGTTCAGGCGGCCAAGCAAGGAAATATCTCGAACATCAGCGACTACTATGACGAGGCGATCCATAAGAACTATTTCGTCCGCGAGAACACGGCCGCCCTCATTCTTAAAGAACTTGCTCACACTGAGCAACTTCAGGTCGACATCGACCGGGCCCAGCGCCTGATCGAGATCTTCGGATTCTTGGCTCTCGCGCTCGTCAGCCTGGCCGGCGCTTGGTACGCTTTGTCGTTTTCCAGAAGCCTCGTTCGGCCGATCGAAAGGCTCGAAGAGCTCGCTAAGGTCATCGCGGGCGGACGTTCGGATCGCACCGTCGACCCGGAGCTCTTGGAGCTCAAGGATGAAGCGGGCAGCTTGGCCCGTTCTTTCAATCAGATGGTCGTGAACGTCGAGGATAAGATAAATACGCGTACGCGAGAACTCCAGGAAGAGCGCGCCCGCCTTATCGCTTCGATAAACAGCTTGTCTCTCGGCTTCCTTCTCATCGACGCCCAGGGCAATATCTTCATCGCCAATCCACCCGCCTACCAGATCTTCGGCATCACCGCCGACCAGATGACCCTGGCACATATCAGCGACCGCCTCGGGAAACAATTTGACGTTGTGAAGTATTACAAGAACTTTCTCGAGGGAGGAATGCCGGTCGAAGCCAAAGATATCATGCTCGGAGAAAAATACCTCCACGTCTTCCTCGCACCGATCCTGCTCCACAAGCCGGAGGCAACCACGCCGGAGGTCATCGGAGCCACGATGCTCGTAGAAGATGTCACAGAACAAAAAGCTCTTGATCGATCGCGTGATGAATTCTTCTCTATCGCCTCTCATGAGCTCCGAACGCCGCTTACGGCCATCCGAGGGAACGCGGCGATGCTCCGGGACTACTACAGCGAACCCATGGCACCCGAGGGACGTCAGATGGTCGGAGATATCGTCGTGGCCAGCAATCGCCTCATCCGCATCGTCAATGATTTCTTGGACGTGTCGCGCATCGAGCAGAAGAAGACCCGCTTCGAACAAGCACCCTTCGACGTTGTCCAGGTCATTAAAGAGACTGTTGAGCAGGTCAAGGAGTTGGCTACAAAGAAAGGCCTCGAATTGCGCTTTAACGAGCCGACCGAAAAACTTCCGGAAGCCCTCGGCGACAAAGATCGGACCCGCCAGATCATAACCAATCTTTTGGGCAACGCCATAAATTACACAACGAACGGCCGCATCACTATCGACGCTCAACTGAAAGAACGCGAGATAAAGATCCTCGTCTCAGATACCGGCGCTGGTATTCCCATCGAGAACCAGTCGCTCCTTTTCCATAAGTTCCAACAAGCCGGGTCAAGCTTGCTCACGCGCGACGTCACCCAGGGCACCGGCCTAGGCCTCTACATCTCGAAGCTGTTAGCAGAAGCCATGAATGGCACTATCGGACTCGAGTCGAGCGAGGTCGGCAAAGGCAGCACCTTCAGCTTCACTCTGCCGCTCGCGAGCGCCAAACCGCCGACTCCACCGCCGGCCCCGACAACGACCTAAGCTCCGACCGGTGGACAAAACGCGCGCGCTCCTTATGATAGAGGGGCGGCGCGCTTAGCTCAGTGGTAGAGCGACTCGTTTACACCGAGCAGGTCGGGGGTTCGATTCCCTCAGCGCGCACCGTGTTACACTATTCTTAATTATTATGTTCGTCCGATCAAAAAGAAATCCTATCATCAAGCCCTCGCGGCACGCATGGGAATCCCGAAAAACGTACAATCCGGCGGCGCTCTACGATAATGGCGTCTATCATGTTTTCTATCGCGCGAACGGTCGGGAGTGGAACTCATACATCGGATACGCTGTTTCAGTAGACGGCGAACGATTCACCCGTTTTCCAAAACCGCTTATCAAGCCCGAACACCGTTATGAGGAGCACGGCTGCGAAGACCCGCGTATCGCGAAAATCGGCGACACCTATTTCTTGAGTTACGCTGCCCTCGGCCGCGTGGCTCCAGAGAAGCAGATCCTGCCTCGCGTCGCCATTGCCGTCTCTAAGGACCTGAAACACTGGAAGAAGTACGGCCCCGTGCTCAAGAAATGGAATTTCTACAAGGCTCATGGATTTGTTCCCTGGCTTAAAGAGCGCCCGCACAAAAAGAACCTTTCGGGCGAGTGGTCAAAAGCGACCGGGATATTTCCCGAGAAGATTGGCGGAAAGTACTGGATGCTTTTTGGCGATATGCATATTTGGCTGGCATCATCGATTGACGGTAAGCGCTGGACCGCCCTTCGCAAGCCGCTTATCAAAGCCCGCGGCCGAGGATACTTCGATGAAAGTTTCGTGGAGAACGGCCCGGCGCCCATTCGCATCGACGAGGGCTGGCTCGTGCTCTACCACGGCATTGACGACAAGAAAACATACAGTATCGGCTACGCCATCCTCGACGCTCATGACCCTCAGAAGATCATCTACCGAAGCAAGAAGCCCGTCTTCGAGCCGACAGCGCGCTATGAACTTTCCGGACTCGTCGACATTTTGCCTGGCGGCCTCGAAACCATCGCGAAGCTATCGACGGCCAAGCTCAAGAAGCTCATCAAGGACGCGGAGCAGAAAGGCATAATGCCGAAAGTAACATTCTGCAATGGCGCCACACTTGTGGGTGACAACCTTCGAATATATTACGGCGCTGCTGATTCGGTCGTTTGCACGGCAAAAGCGAACCTGCGAGACATTCTTCGGATACGCTAGATAAATTATGGGTATGGGCTCAAAGAAGCAGCAAGGTCTTGGTCTTCGGCGCGGAACGGTCAAGCTTCTCTCCTATCGAGCGTCGTGGCGCGCTCGCTTCGAACGCGAACAGCGTATCTTAAAAAAATCGCTCGGGGCGAAGGCGCTCGATATCCAACACGTCGGGAGCACATCCATCCCCGGACTTTCGGCGAAACCCATCATTGATATCGCGCTCGGCGTGAAAAATTTGAAGGTCGCCCGCGCGCTTCGTCATCCTCTCGAGAAACTCGGCTACGCGTTCCGTCCGAACGCCGGCGGTCCGTATCGCCTCTTTTTTGCGAAGGGCCCTGAAGCGCGTCGCACGGTCTATCTGCATGTCCTGCGTCATCGCGGCTCGGAATGGTATAAACGCATTAATTTCCGCGACTATCTACGGACGCACTCCGCCACACGGAACCAGTACGCCGCGCTCAAGAAAACGCTCGCGAAAAAATTCGCCGACGAGCGACCAAAGTATACCGCCCAGAAAGCCGCGTTCATCCAAAAAGCCCTACGGCGCGCGCGGCCGAAATAAAACCCCCGGCGCGCGCCGAGGGTTTCGTGTCTCGTGATATGTGCCCCGTGTATCGTATTCCCTACACCGCCACCTGCTTTAATTTGTAGGGTTCCATCAACTTTGCGAACTCTTCTTGTTCCAGTGTTTCTTTCTCAATGAGCGTCTTAGCGATAACATCGAGCGCTTTCTTGTTCGTTTTCAAGATGTTCTCCGCCGCGACGTAGGCCCGTTCGATGAATTTGCGCACCTCGGCATCGATCTTCGCCGCCACTTCTTCGGAGTAATCCCGTTCGGTCGTCATCTCGCGGCCCAGAAAAACCATCTCGTCCGTCTTACCAAAGGTGATCGGCCCAAGATCGCTCATGCCGTATTTCGTCACGAGCTTCCGCGCCAAGTGCGTAGCTTCTTTGAGATCGTTCGAAGCGCCGGTCGAGATGTCCTTGAACGTCAGTTTTTCCGAGATATAGCCGCCGAGCATGACGGCGATGTCGCCGAGCATCTGGCTCTTCTGCCGCAGATGGCGGTCCTCACCCGGCAACTTTAATGTATAACCGCCCGCGAAACCGCGGCTCACGACAGATATCTTATGGACCGGATCGCCGTCTTTAATGGAGGCGACGACGAGCGCGTGTCCACTTTCATGATAGGCCGTTATCTCCTTTTCCTTCGGCGAGATGGCCCGGCTCTTCCGCTCGGGTCCGAGCATCACCTTCTCAACAGACTCGAAAAGTTCCTGCTGAGAAATGGATTTCTTTCCAAGGCGGCCGGCAAGGAGCGCCCCTTCGTTCATCAGATTCGCCAGGTCCGCCCCGGAAAATCCCGGTGTGCGGATGGCGAGTTTCTTAAGGTCGATGTTTGCATCGAGCGCCTTCCCTCGCCCGTGTATCTTCAATATTTCTTCGCGGTCGTTCAGGTCCGGCAGGTCCAGAACCACGCGGCGGTCGAAGCGGCCGGGCCGGAGGAGCGCCGGATCCAAGATGTCCGGGCGGTTCGTGGCCGCAAGAACAATGACGCGTGTGTCGCGGTCGAAGCCATCCATTTCGACCAGGATCTGGTTCAGGGTCTGCTCCCGTTCGTCGTTCCCGCCACCCATCCCCGCGCCACGCTGGCGGCCGACGGCATCTATTTCATCTATAAAAAGAATGGACGGCGCGGCCTTCTTCGCCACCGCAAAGGCATCCCGCGTCCGCGAGGCCCCAACGCCGACGAACATCTCGACGAACTCGGAGGCGGAGATGGTGAAGAACGGCACATTGCTCTCTCCCGCCACGGCGCGAGCGATGAGCGTCTTGCCGGTCCCCGGCGGACCCATGAGGAGCACGCCGCGCGGTATCTTTGCGCCCAGATCGAGGAACCGTTTCGGATTCTTCAAGAATTCCACGACCTCGACAAGCTCTTCCTTGGCTTCTTTAAGGCCGGCGACGTCCTTGAAGGTGATGCGCTCTTTGCCGCCGACCGAAAGGCGGATGTTCGAGCGGCCGAAGCTAAAAGCTTGGTTCGCGCCGGTCCGGGCCTGCCGGAACATGAGCCAAAAGATGACACCGATAGCGATGATGGGCAGAACGGTCGGGATGAGAATGCTCGCCCAATAGCGCGTGCCCGACTCTTGTTCGACGGAAAGCTGTACTTTTTGAAGAGCGTCCTGATTGATGTTCAGGTTCTTGAGGGTCTCCGAGATCCCCGCCTCGGCTTCTTTCTGAGAAACGGCCTCGCTCCCGTCGGTCAGCTTGATATTAAGCGTCTCGCCGCTCACCTTGATCTCGCTCACCTGGCCGGCGTTAATCTTATCAGCGAGCTGGCTCAGGGTGAGCTGGGCCGGCTGCTTCCCCGGTTCGAGAGCGAAGGAAAAAACGAAGGAAATAAGGACGAGCGTCAGGATGGCCCACAGGATGTTCTTGGTGAAATTGGACATGCGCGATGATGAATTAGACGGTTGATAGTATGGCGTCTTACGGGAAAGGTGTCAAAGAACCTCGCTAGCCGAGCTTTTTCATGAAAAGAAGTGCGTCATCCTTGAATTTGGTGAGCTCCTCCTGAATGAGAACGTCGATGTTCGGTACGTTCGCTTCCAAGAACGCAAGAAGAGCCTGCTCGTCGGCGGGCGCGTCGAGCAACTTCCCAAGCTCTGCCTTCTTGGCATCGTCCAGAATGTCCATTACCCGGAAAAGAACGGCCTGATAAACAACGCGGCCGATGCTCAAAACCGCTTTGGCCTGCTCGTCGGCCGACAATTTGTCCAAACCAAGCTCGACCAACAAATTTTTGTTCGCCAGTTCTGTCATACTCCCTTCTTATAGTTTACCGGAAAGTCGGAACTTCCGGAAAACGAGTTATTCACCGCTAGCGGCCGCGCCGGATAAGGTCCGCGATGGAAATATCGGTCGTTCCAGCCTTATCAGCAAGCGCTTTTATTTCGGCGGCGAAAGCCTTGTGCTTGTCGCCGATCTCCCAATACGCTGGTTGATTATCCAGCAAGAAGTTCCCATTGCCTGTCTCTATATGCGCGAGCAACTTTCGGACCTTCATTTTGCGAATGACCTCGAGATAGCCCTCGTCAACGTACTCTTTCGGCTGAAAGCCGAGCTTTTTCATCGTCTCGACCTCCCAATCAGAAAGATTGCCAGCTTCGAGCGCCAGCTTGATATGAACCTCCATCATATCCGAATTGCCAGCTAGTTCGGTCAGAGAGCGGCCGGGGTTCATCTTCGCCAGGTTCTCAAGTGCCAAGGCAAGATATTCGTGACCAGCCGCGTTCATCGCCTCGAGCTGGGGCGCGAACTTTTCCTTGAGCGCAGCCTCGACGTCTTCTTTCGAAACTTTCACTTCCGGGGCAGGTTCTTTCTCGGCCGCCATTTCTTTTTCCAAATCAGTAAGTTCGCGCGGTGGCAGGTCGTGCCGAACTTCCGAAAGGGGCGGGCCGGCCGGTTCGGTGTCGGCCGCCACAGGTGGTGCATTTTTCTTTTCCGCCGCTGCCGGGGCCGGCGGTGCTTTAACAATAGGCGGTTCCACTTTCGCGGCTTCTTTCTTTATCTCCGCCTTAGCCGGTGGCGTTTTAACTACGACCTGTTCGGTCTTGACCGGAGCCGGGGCTTCTTTCTGAATGGTCGGGGCCGGAGCTTCCGGAACGGGTGCTTTGGTCGTCGCTTCGACCGTCGGTTTCTTAGGTAACGGAGGGAAACTCGCGCCCTGAGCATGCCGGGCCGGCGCATCGGCGTTGATCGCCAAGCCAAGCGTCGCGGCAAGGACCAACCCGCCCCTTCGCAAACGCGCTTGCCATTCTCGCGTCTGATTCTTCTCGATTATCTGGGACATTGCCTGTCCGTATTCGTTGAGACGCGCGAGCGGCCCGGTCTCGGTCGTGAAACGCTTGGTCAAGGCCTCGAGCGCCGCTCTCCGCTCAAGTTCTATGCCTCGCATCGGTCGCAAACCCATTTCTGCCAACTTGTCGTTAAGCCTCCCCCAGCGGCTAGAAAAACGCTCGAGCGATCTGCTAAAGCTTTCGAACAAGCCGTGATAAGGATTTTTTTCGGAACGCACTTTCATCAGGGCTTCGGCCTCCTTGACCACAAATTCCTCGAAAACTTCTTTGCGAACCTGGCGTTCGACGTGCGCCCGAAGGCCGGTAAAATCCTCCGGCGAAAGCTCATTGAGGGACTTCCCCGTCTTGCGCAGAACAGCGTTCTCCTGCTCTAAAAGCGCCTGACTGCGCGCGCTCATTTTTTCTCGGGCCGAGATATAACGCTCGTGCTCGTAACTTACCCTATTCAGTTCGAACGAATACAAACGTTCGGCGAATTCCCGGCCGCGGCCGCTCCGAGTAACATGATCCATAAAGACCCTCTTCCGCGCTTCCACCTCCTGGCCAGCCGAGCCCGGTATCGTCCGGCGCTCAGGGTCATCCTCAAAAATGGGGGAGGCGGCTACAGCGGCACGCAAACGAACATCGGCGGGAAGTTTTTCGTCGGTAGTGACGGCTTCTTCCTCGTGAACGAATTCCGCATCCGCCGGATAGATCGGGCTCCTGAGAGAAGCCCCCATGACGAGCCGGTCCATCGCCTTGGCGCCACCCGGAAATTTTTCGTAGCGCGCCTCGTCCTCGAGCATCGCCATCGAATTAACGTAGGCTTTCCGGCGCATGTCCAACTCCATACCTGCCCGGCGGCGCAGTTCGGTTGCGATCTCGCCCTTCATCGACAGCGCTTCTTTTCCGGTCGGCGCGGGGCCGCTCAGGTCCTCTTCAAAATCGGGCTGAGTGGTGGCTGCCTTCTTCGCTGCCGCCTTTTTTATCTCTTCGTCGACGAGCTCCCGCCGGAGCCCTTGAACCTTAGGACTGGTCCACTTTGCCGGGTCCCTGGAAAGCTCGACGGCGCTCGGAATGTCACTCAGCTCCGCCATGTTCCGTTCCGGCTTTTCAATAACGGCCTTAGGTTCCGGGCCCTCAAGATCTATTTCCCAATTCCCGGTGAGCGGCGCGGCCGATTTTTCTTCTGGAGCAACAGGCGCCGTGCTATTTTCTTTCGTATCGAAATTTTCCTCAAAATCCTCGCCGTTTTTGCCCGGGGCCGGCTCTGACCTCATCGCTTTTTCCAAAACCTTAAAACCTTCCTCGAAATCATCGTTCACGGGAGGCATCGGCGGCTCGAAGTTTTCCGGGCGCGGAGCAGGAGAGGCAGCCATTGGCTATACTATATGCGTCTCGTAAGGCGCGGTCAATGGAATTTTTCGCTGGGCCGGTCCGCGGAGTTGCCTTTTCGCCGCACTTTCGGTATAAAAGATACGCGCGAGATGGTGCCTATAGCTCAATGGTAGAGCCCCGCTCTGTGGAAGCGGTTACGAGGGTCCGATTCCCTCTAGGCACCCTGAAAACCGTTCGAATTGAAAACCCGCCGGGCTCGGCGGGTTTTCTTCGTGGCTAAAGCAGATGCTGTTTTCGCTGGTTTATGTCCTGACGCTTCTCGTGGAAGGCCTTCTTGGCTTCGGCCACCCGGCGGGCACGCCATTCTTTGACGTCGGTCTCGAGCCAACCGTCGTGAACGTTCTTGATGAACCAAAGGCCGGAGAACGGATTATCTATTTCAACTATGACGAAGAAAATGAGGGCGATGAGGTACGCCGTGGTCGTCACGCAGAAAGCGCCGCTCGTGAAATCCGGATATTTCAGACCCATGAAACCGCCGAGAACCGCCGCCGAGAGAACGAACATCGTCGTATGGATGAGCGGCGAAACTTCTTCGTCGCGCAGATCGGCAAAGGTGTTGAAGTCGTATTTCTTGATGGCCGTGCGCATCGTCTTGTATTCCTCCCAAACCGACTCAAGCACGGTGGCGGCGACCAGAGCGTACAAGATACCGAAGGTCGGAATCCAGGCCGCCGTCGCGATGCCCTCCGCGCCGTCCATAAAATGGATACCGCGCTGATAGAAGGCGAAGTACCAGAACGCGAGCGAAGCCGCGGCGAACGGGACGGGGAAAAGGAGCATCAAGGCGCAACGAACAAGTATCTCAAAATGTTTCCGCCAGCGGGACGGCTTAGAGAGCTCGAAAAATTGCGATTCTCTCTGAAAAAGTTTCATATGGATAGAGCTCAATTGACGGCTACATACTAACATAAAAATAGCCGCTTGTCAAAGTACGGCCCAAGAACCGATAAGGCGGCAATCTGGTAATATTTCTCCAGGAGGCCTTGAATATGGAACGCGCGTGCTGTCTCTGTCGAAGGCCGGTCGGCGAATGCATGGGCTTCGTCCTGGCTCGCGACTTTCTCGCCGCGGAAGCAGGGGTACTTCCGCGCACTGCGGTCCGCGAGCTCTGTGCTCGTTGCGGACTCGTCGCCGACCCGCACGCTCTTGCGGACCATCCCCTTTCGAGCGCGACCTAGTCGCGCTCTTCGTTTTTAGCCCGTGCTTCCGAAGCCGCCGCGGGAAAATATTTGTGACGGACCACTCGGATATCAAAGGAGGGCAACTTCTGAGTGATATAATGACGATATGAACCCCGAACTCATAAAATATGTAGCGGAAGCGCGGCGCAGTGGTTTGTCCGATGAGACCATCCGGAGCAATCTGCTCGGCGCCGGCTGGGATGCGAAGCTTGTGGACGAAGCGCTTGGGCATTCGACGCCGGCCGCAGCCATCGGAACACCGCCGGCCATCCAGCAATCAACGCCAATAACGACTTCGACCGCGCCGGCCGGCACAAAACCGATGGTCTCCGCCTCTACGAAAAATTTCTTTTCGGCGACCACGGCGACCGCGCCTACCCAGGCCGCGCCCGCGGGAACGGCCAACGGCCTGACCTCTGAACAATCAGCGTTCATCACCCGCTGGTCCTGGGGCGGTTTCCTGCTTTATTGTTTTTACTTTCTCGGGAACGGTTTATATGGGGCGGCTCTTCTTTATTTTCTTGGCCAAGCGGTCCCGCTGCTCGATCTATATTTGTGGTTCCGAGCTGGATCGCGCGGTCGGAAGATCGCATGGGAAAAGAAGATCTGGAAAGATTTCGCGTCGTATGAGCGGCGGCAACGCCTTCTCGATAAGATCGGCTTTGTTTTCGCCACGCTTGTGCTCATCTTGGTTATCGGCGGAACAACCGCTCTTTTCTTGTTCGGCACCCACGGTCCAGCCAATGTAAAACCGACCGCGACCACGGCGCCGGCAGCGACATCATCCGCGCCGACCCCGGAAGCGATCGTCGGCAAACTGAACGTTGCCACAACGACCGGCGCGCAGGATTGCGGCTCTATCCGAGACGAGGTCATGGGCTATGCGACTCTCGGCTTCCCGCCGCTTTCTTCGCCGATCACGACAGCAGAAACAGCAGCCCTTAATTGTATCGATAAGGCTGTTGTCGCCTGCACGCCGGCCACGCTCACTGTCACAACAAAGGATGGCGACCTCAAAGAACAGGTCCTCGGCAGCACCGGCAACAATTGCACTATCACCTCGGCGAACAATCCGAAAACAGCCACGACCTGCCAGGTGCCCTCAAGCACCATCCAGAGCATGGTCCTGGCGGCACAAAAAAAGAAAACGACTCAGGAGGGCGCTCTCTCGATGAACATCATGATGATAGTTTCGATGGCCAGCACTCCGGGGTTTACTCTCAAGGACCCCCAGGGAAAACCAATAAAGCTGGACTGCAAAATACCGCCCCCGACGATAAGCGTTCAGGCCAGTTATAACCCGGCCGATATGAGCGAAGGTCAGATGAGCACTGGTCCGATAACCATAACGGGTCCCATCTTCTACTTTCATCTCCAGTGGGACGGTAACGGGCTTGCCTCCTCGTGCGTGCCGTTCGGCTCGTGGGGCACATCCACGATGCAACGATGGACCGATTCTCGAGGCGACCTCTCGTTCAATGCTCCGTTCGCTTTGGGGCATATGGATCTTGAAAAGACCTTTGCCGCGCACAACTTCACGCCGACCAATGCGGACACTAAAGAATACACGTTTGGCCTGACCTGCTCCAACTCGGCCGGCGACGCTTCGAGTAGCGTGAAGGTGTATCTGAAGTGATCTCGGACGATGCTCTTGCTAAAAAAGAACCCCGCGCCCGCGGGGTTCTTTTTTAGCCCGTGCTTCCGAAACCGCCGCGGGATTCATCCTTTATCTTTTCGACTTCCTGCCACTCGGCGTGGATGATGGGAATGAGAAGACCCTGGGCGATGCGGTCACCGCGCTTCACCATCACCGGTTCGTCGGTGAAATTGTAGACCGAGATGCCGACCTCGTCCTTCGGGCCGTGGTAATCCTGATCGATGGTGCCGACGCCGTTCGCGAGCATCAAACCGCGCTTCGCCGTGCTCGAACGAGCCGCGATCATCAAAAAATATCCTTTTGGCACTTCGATGATAAAGTTCGAGGGCAGAACGGCGCGTTCTTTCGGCGCGATATCGACGTCCATCCGCGAATAGAGGTCGAAGGCCACCGCGCCCTCGGTGTGGTACTCAGGAAGCGGCAATTCTTTATCGATGCGCGTGATGCGGACTTTCATATTAGTTAGTGTAGCGTGCGGCCTTACGCGGGGCAAAACATAACATTGACAATCAATGATATTTATGTAAAATATGACCGGCTCTCCAAAACAGCCGGAAAGCGAGAATTCTATGAAGAGTTTCGTGGGCGCGCTTTCCATCCTCGCGCTCTGCGCAGGATGCGAGATGCCGCAACCCGTCGTGTGGTCGTTCGCGCAAGCCATCAAGAGCCCGGCCGCGGCGATTCAAGCATCGGGCTGGCACCCGATGACGCTCAACGAAGGCGTGGTCGTCTACGTAGCCAAGAAGCAAGAAGCGCACGCCGTCGTCGTCATGGGCCTGCCGCTCGAGCAGATCGACCCGAACAAGCTGAGCAACGACGAGGTCATGGTGGTCCGCTTCCCGTCCCAGACGGCCCTGCCGTCAGTCGGTGCCGTGCTTGCGGCCACGGGCGGCATCCACGAAGCCGAGCACAATGACCGGAAGATGTACTTCTTCAATGCGACGGAGGTCTCTGTCACCAGACAGATTGCCCTCCAGGACCCGGACTTCGCCGCGCTCGTGAAGGCGGCGGAGAAGCGCGTGGCTAACGACAACAGCTTCGACGATATGATGCTCATCCTTGTCGTCAACCAGCTCATCCTCTTCAACAACATGAACAACTGAGCGCCAACGCGCTCATTCCCCGAACCCGGGGGTTGCCTCTGTGCAACCTCCGGCGTTCTTTTTTAAATACATTCACAAAACAGCACGGCCTCGCCATCCGGTATGGAAATGGCGAGGCCGGTACGAACGGGGGCCGTCAGGCCGCGGCGTTCACGGGCGCTTCGGCGCGCCCATCGAGGAAGATCTGCTCGGCGTCGGCGATGATGGCCTTGAGCCACAGGCCCACGTCCGGCGCGTTCGGCAGCTCCGCGCAGCGGAACCACCGATGCTCGCCCGGGTAGTAGGCGTGGCCGAGAGTGCAGGGGAAGACGAAGCTCGGCTGCTCCCCTCCCAGGCCCTCGGGGATGTCGTCCCTCTTGAGGAAGGCCTCGGCCGACTCGAGGTGCTCCGCCTCGATGAGGAATTGGCACTCGAACTCCTTTTCGAGGCGCTCGATGAGCCGGGCCGGCGCGACGCCCTGGACCGGCTTCGTGGTCGCGGGCAGCGACCACCTGGCCTGCGCGTGGGGACGGAACAGGCAGGCCCACACCTGGCCGTCCTCCGGGCTCTTGTGAAGCGGCACGACGGTGACCAGGACGAACCTCTTGTTCGACGGAGACGCTTGAGACATGCTTTGCCCCCTCCTTGGCGGGCGGGAATCGCGATGTAAAACTACGTACGGCTGGCCCTATCTTACTTCGCATTTCCGATAAGTCAATGCGGTTGCCCTAGAACGCGCCGGTGCTATGATGATTCCATTATGCTTTAGGTTCTCCTATATATAAGAAGTTTCTCGTCGGTTCATTCACTTATTTTTATTTCTAAAATGAAAGACAAAGTCATCGAAGCCCTCATCAAAAAGGAAGCGACCCGCCAGAAAAAGGATATTGACCTCATTCCGTCCGAGAACTTCGTCTCCGACGACGTTCTGAAAGCCCTCGGCTCGGTCTTCACGAACAAATACGCCGAAGGCTACCCGCACGCCCGCTATTACGGCGGGAACGAGGTCGTCGACGAAGTCGAGGAGCTAGCAAAAGCGAGAGCTCTTGAGCTCTTCGGTTTAGCGCCAAACAAATGGGCGGTGAATGTCCAGCCGTATTCCGGCAGTCCGGCGAACCTGGCCGTTCTCCTGGCGCTCGTCCCGCCGCACGAAACCATCATGGGCCTCCAGCTCTCGATGGGCGGCCACCTGACGCACGGCCACAAGGTCTCCGCAACGGGCAAGCTTTGGCGCTCCGTCCAGTACGACGTGGATAAAAAGACGGAGATGCTGAACTACGATAGTATCCGGACGCTCGCCGAACTCGAGAAGCCGAGGCTCATCGTCGCCGGCTATACCGCTTACCCGCGACTTATTGACTGGAAGAAGTTCCGGGAGATAGCCGACGCCGTCGGCGCCTATCTGATGGTGGACATGTCCCACCTCGCGGGTCTTATCGCCGGCAAAGCGTATCCGTCGCCCTTCCCCTACGCCGATGTCGTAACGACAACGACTCACAAGACCCTGCGCGGCCCGCGCGGCGCGATGATCTTCGCGAACAAAGCGTCCGTGACCGCGGCCAAAAACGGCGTGGATATCGCGAAAGCCATAGACAAAGCCGTCTTCCCCGGGCTTCAGGGCGGCCCGCACGTCAATCAAATAGCCGCCGTCGCCGTCGCCCTCAAGGAAGCGAACACGCCCGCCTTCCGCAAGTACGCCGCGCAGATAGTAAAGAACGCCAAAGCCCTGGCGGATGAGCTCACAAAGCTCGGCTTCCGGCTCGTCTCCGGCGGCACGGATTCGCACCTGATGCTCATTGATACGGCGGCCGCCGGCATCAGCGGGAAAGAAGCCAGCACGCGCCTGGAGAAGATGGGCATCATCGCCAACATGAACACCATCCCCCACGACCCGCGCCCGCCGTTCGACCCCTCCGGCCTCCGCCTCGGTACGCCCGCCGTCACGACCCGCGGTCTGAAGGAAAAGGATATGAAGGTCATCGCCCAGAAAATCGCAAAGGCGCTGGGGAAATGAAAGATCAACTCAGGTGGATAGTTTACGCAATTTGTATTGCGATTATCCCATCGCTCGTCGGCTTTTGGCTGTTAAAACAACAAATTGCCCTTCTCAGTGAAAATGTATTCGTAAACTCGCAAAGAGAATCAGCGCTGATTTCGGCTTTCTACAGTCGGCCGCCTAAGCAAGAAGATTCTCAGACAACCACGACACAGAAACAAGCACCATCCTATCCTGCAACTAAACCCCTAACTGCCTCGGAGATTATAAAAAAGTGGCAGCCTCGCGTGCTAAAGATTTACTGTCGTTGGGACGATGGTAGTAGTGGTACCGGTTCTGGATTTCTCGCAATTGTGAATCAGTCCCCGAAAATTATTACCAATAAACACGTTATCCAAAAAGAAGATACAAAGAGTGTTGCTAGCCAATGCCAAGCAAAAATGCCGGACGACGGACTTGTTGATATTTCTTTGGGTGGTTCATATTTAGACGCAAACTACGATTTCGCTCTGCTTGATATAAGCAATCCTCCGGAAGCCGTATACAGAATTCTCAACCAGAACAGTGCAAGTCCTGTTTGTAAAGAAAATAACAATATTACCGAGGGCGATAGCGTTCTCATCTTTGGTTACCCCGCTGGCGGAGCGCAGGATAGACCGACCATCACGGACGGCATCATTTCTTCTATTGAGGATAGCTACTATATTATCTCCGCGAAAATTGATTACGGAGATTCTGGCGGCTTGGCAGTTCTTACGCCGGATGATTGCTACTTTGGGATTCCGAGTTTTATTGGGTGGGGAACAGGCAATGTCTCGACGACCGAATCATACGGCAGAGTGCTTGATATAAGACATTTGTTGCATAATTAAATCATGCGCATCTCCAAACGCATCCTAGGCGCATCTGCTACACTATCTATATGAAACAAGACCCCAAGTTCGTCGCTCTGCTCCAAGCCATCGGGCTCACGTTCTACGTGCTCGGTGTCGCTTCTCTCTTCAGCAACCTGGCCGGCTTCGCACCGCGCACCGCGCCGGACCCCGTTCTGGCCGCCAGCTTTTTCCTTTTGCTCTTCGTTCTCTCGGCGCTCATCTCCGGCGCCATCCTGCTCGCTTATCCCATCACGCTCTTTTTCAACGGCCATCGCAAGCAAGCGCTCGCGGTTGTCGGCTGGAGCATCGGCTGGCTCTTAATGTTCGTCCTCATTTTCTTCGGCTTCATTGTTCTCCGCGCGAAGATCTTCTAGCGCAACATCGCCGATTTCGTTGACAGACCGCATCAAGCCGGTTAGTTTAATGGCAGCACACGAGGAGGTGCTTATGACAATCTCTCTCGAGGCTCTCGTCGAACGGGCGCGTCGGCGCGCCGAAGACACCGGCGACAGCAAGATGTTCGTGACGATCGAGGAAGCGCGGGCGCTGCGCTCGGCCAAGACCAGTCGAACGCTCCGGCCGAGCCGCCTGAACTCCGAGGCTCCCTGGTGCGTCACGATCTTCTACGATGGCTACGGTTTCGTCTTCAGCACCGACAAGGAGGCCGACCTCGACTTCCTCGGCCTTCCGAAGAACTGACGTCCTCTTCCGAAAGGAGCTCTGTCGTGGCCAAGCAATCCGTCGTCCAGATGCGACCGCCCGAGCCGAAGCTCGCTCGGCCGCCACGTTGGCTGGATGGCCGCCAGCACCAGCTCGAAGCGACGTTCGAGGGTGGCATCACCGTCCGCTTCGTCGCCCTCGAGGCCTCCACGAACCGCGGTGAGATCGGCGGCCTGAAGTACGTCGATGTCCTCTTCGGCGGCCAGATCCAGCCCCTCTGCCGGTTCGTCTGCTCGCTGGGTCCCGGCGCCGACCTCAAGAAGATGCACCGGACGGAGCTGCCGGAGGAGGGCGACATCCGCATCGCCGCCCGTTACTGGCGCGCCGTCTACGACCATCTCGCGCGGGAACGCGACCGTTTCCTTCGGGAACATCCGGAGAAGAATGTTCCCAAGGATCTCGCGCGTATGTGGTCGATGCTCTCGATGCCGGACGCCACGAACGACCTCGAGATGCTCGAGCAGGGTGTCCGCGAGCGCCGCTTCTGACGGAACACCGAGATGCCCGACCGTCCCCGATCGCCTGCCGCTACGCGCTGCAGGCGATCTTTTTTTGTTGATAACGTCTGAATGGCGTTCCCGGCCGACGGCCAATAGAATATAGGCAGTACCGCTTCGCTGGAGCAGAAAGGAGCTTCTCAATGAAGTGGGACGAATTTCTGCGTTTGCCGGGACTCGTCGGCGCTCGCCTCGAAGTTCTCGAGAAAGACGGTACCCATCACCGGGGAGCGATCCGCGGCCTCACCGAGAACAAGGATACCGTTCTCTTTCACCTGAACCCGCTCGACCGTCGAGATCCTCGCGCCGAGAGATGGGTCGCCGAGGGACCGCTCTCCCTCATCGTCATGCGCGATGACGCCAGCGGCCTGACGGAGAACCCGGACGGAAGCATCTCGCTCCCGCACGGACCGAACTACCCCGAGCTGGTCGCGGCGACCATCAGCTTCGCCGCTCCGACCACCTGCGCCGCGTGATGCGCGGCCTGACCCGCGGGCCGGCTCTCCTCTCAAGGAGACCCGGCCCGCTACTCATTTATTAGGTAAAATATATCTATGACCAAGTTCCGAAAAATAATCCATTGGCTCCCGCGCCTCCTAGGAATAGGCCTCGCGCTTTTCACCGCCATTTTCGCTCTCGATGTTTTTGACGGCCAAAAGAGTCCGGCCGAGATCGCGCTCGCGCTTTCCATTCATCTCATCCCCACCTTCCTCGTTCTCATCGCCACCGGTCTCGGCTGGCATCGTTCCTGGCTGGGCGGTTTCTTCTTCGTCTGCCTCGGCGCCGCTTATCCGTTCTACTTCGAAGGCCGCTCGCTCATCGCGAACATTGTTTTCATCGGTGTCCCGATGCTTATCGGTTTCCTGTTCATTATGGACAGAAAACCGTCTCTCGCTTGACCGCTCGCGCCGTGTCCCCTATGGTTGGGGTACAATTATCGTAGCGAGATGAAGTATTTTATCTCTTACAGATTCACCGGCGAGGACCCCGCTGTTCTTAAATCAGATATCGAGGGCATTAAAAATGCGCTGGTCGAAGCCGGCCATTCAAGCTATGCCTCGATCGAAAAACAAAACACACTAAGAGAACGTTCGAACCGCGAAATTCTCGAAGATAGCCTCCAAGAACTCAGATCGGCGGGCGCTATACTGGTCTTTAAAAAATCTCCCGAGAAAAGCGAAGGTATGCTTATCGAGATCGGCTATGCGCTCGCCCGTAAGAAGAAAATGGTTTTGGCTATTCAAAGGAACATCTCAACCGTATTCCTCCGCGAGATAGCAGATATTGTCATCGACTTCGAGAATATGGACGATCTTAAGAAACAGCTCGCTCAACTAAAATGATCATCGACGGAAAAATCATCGCCAGCGAACTTCTGGCCGAACTGCGCCCGAAGACGTCCGGTCTGCCGGCCGGCGCTTATTTCGGCGCCGTCGTCGTCGGCGAAGACCCGGCCTCGCTTAACTTTTTGAAACAAAAAGAGAAGGTCGCTCACGAGCTCGGCGTCGACTTCCGGCTTTATAAACTTCCCCCGAATATCACGACCGACGACCTGCGCCGAGAGATCAGCCGACTGGCTGGTCCGAAGAACTGCCGCGGCTTCATTGTTCAATTGCCTCTGCCGGAAAACCTTTCGAACAAGCACTACATTCTGAACGCCGTTCCGAAAGAAAAGGATGCCGACTGTCTTTCCGAGGCCGCTCTCGGCGCCTTCTATACAGACCGGCACA
>DATJQA010000044.1:0-7573 GCA_035506115.1 Minisyncoccota bacterium
CTCGTCCGTGGCGACGCCCATGTAGAACAGCTTGAGTACCTCGTCGGTCTCGACGCGGTACGGGTGGAACGTGTTAGGCGGCGCGGCAACGAGATCACCCGGTCCGACCGGATGCGTCTCGTCGCCGATGTGGAACGTGGCACGCCCATCGAGGACGAACCAGATCTCCCACATCGTCTTGTGAGTGTGCAGGTCCGCCGACAGGTCGCACGGACCGATGGACACGGAGGTCGCGAGCTGCATGATGTGCGGGATGATCCCCCGCGGCACCAACACGCGCTTCCGAACCGGCAGGTCCGGCCCGTGGGCCGTGACGACCTCCGGTAGATTCGACCCGCGCACGAACATTGAGCACCTCTCTTCCTGATAGTTAAGGACCGACGATTTGCCGGTCCGATTTCGATCATCGCCCCGACTGAACCAGGGCAACGCTGATTAATATTCTATCAGAAAATATTATAAAGTCAAGCAAACGCTACTTCTTCAACGGCGCGAGAGCCTTAAGTTCCGCTCGGACCATGATTTCGGCCAATTCTCCAAAGGTCGTCTTCGGTTTCCAACCCAACTGTCTGTTCGCCTTAGACGCGTCGGCGCGCAGGTCATCCACTTCGGCCGGCCGGTAGTAACGCGGATCTATCTCAATAAGAACCGCGCCGCTTCTCTTATCGATGCCCTTCTCATTCTTCCCTTTCCCCTCCCAACGCAGGGCGTAGCCGGCCTCCCGAAAGGCGGCCTCGGCGAACTCCCGAACGGTGTGGCTCTTCCCCGTACCGATGACAAAATCTTCCGGCTTCGACTGCTGGAGCATAAGCCACATCGCTTCGACATATTCGGGTGCGTAACCCCAGTCGCGCCGCGCATCGAGATTACCGAGATATAATTTCTTTTCCAAGCCCAACTTGATGCGGGCGACCGCCCGGGCGATCTTCCGCGTCACGAACGTCTCGCCACGCCGTTCCGATTCGTGATTGAAAAGGATGCCATTCACCGCGAACATTCCGTAGGCTTCGCGGTAATTCACCGTGGTGTAATAAGCGAATGTCTTGGCGATACCGTACGGACTCCGGGGATGGAAAGGCGTCCGCTCGTTCTGAGGCGGCGGCGCGGAGCCGAACATCTCGGACGAAGAGGCCTGGTAGAAACGCACCTTCCTTTTTGTCTGTTCTTCGTAATCCTTAATGGCCTCGAGGACGCGCAACGTGCCCACGCCGGTCACGTTCGCCGTATATTCCGGGATGTCGAAGGAAACGCGCACGTGCGACTGGGCGCCGAGGTTATAGACCTCGTCCGGAGCGATGCTGTATAAAAGCTTGCGGATCGTGTTGCCGTCGGCCAGGTCGCCGAAGTGCAGGAAGAATTTAACGCCGTGGACGTGCGGGTCCTGATAAAGATGGTCGATGCGGCTCGTGTTGAAGGTCGAGGCCCGGCGGATAACGCCGTGTGTTTCATAGCCCCTAGCAAGCAGAAGCTCGGCTAGATAACTCCCGTCTTGGCCGGTGATGCCAAAGATGAGCGCCTTCTTTTTCATTGATCGGACCTACTTCGAATTGGGGGCCTTTCGATTCGTCGAGGTCGGAACCGCCTGAGGGGCCATCAGCTGGTCAAGCGCGCGCTGGACGCTTTGGTCATCCGGCCAAAGCTGCAGGATGCGTTGAGCAATATTGATGGCATCCGGCGTGTCCCCCGCCATGCGATAGACGTCGAAAAGACCGTACAAGAACTGGGGCCGCTTCGAAGAAACTTCCTGGTTGCCTTGGCGGTAATATTCTATGGCCCGGGCCAGATACTGAGGATTTTTTGTCCGGATGTAGGCCGCCTGATAAGCGTTCCCAAGGATGAAGACGTTCTGGGCAAAGCTCATACCCCGGCCGGTCTGCATGATCGGCTGGTAGTAGCTGTCGAGATACTTTAGAAGCTCGCCGACGAGAGCCGGATTATTTTCGCCATTCGCATTTATGATGTTCACGATACTGCCACCAAGATTCCTGACCAGTTCTTCCTGGCCGATGGGCGAGGGAATATCGAGCGGATAAGAGAAGTTCTGTTTGAATTCATCGAGCGATTTAACGTTCCCCATGTTGCGGAGCGCGGTAATGAAAGCGTCCGACTTTTTAAGCGGCAGGTAATCCGCATAATAAGCTATGACCATAAGGGCCCCGGCGGCCAGAACGGCAATGACTTTTTGTAAAGAGATGCGCATGGATATCTGATCAAGCGGTTTTGTTCTGACGCATGAAGAGGCCGGCGGCGAAAGAGAGGAATAAGAACACGTTCATGTAGATCGGCAGGACGTCAAAAAGAACGAGGCCCTGGACCAGGTAACCGACCGGAATCGAGATCAGGAGGGCGTCGAGAATCGGCACGTGCCGCTCGTGGACGAGAACGCTGGTGGCGGCTCGATGACCGGATGTCGCCGGTTCGATCAACGAAGTGCTGCCCCTCTTCTTTCGCATCTTATAGAACTGCCAGAAAAAGA
Organism: Minisyncoccota bacterium; assembly: GCA_035506115.1. GTDB lineage: Bacteria > Patescibacteriota > Minisyncoccia > UBA6257 > 2-01-FULL-56-20 > DATJQA01. The sequence continues at coordinate 2,477 of DATJQA010000044.1, forward strand.
CCCCGAAAGTGCCGAAGAATCCCAGAAAGCCGCAAATGCCCGTTTCCGCGAGGTAATCGAAGATGATGCTGTGCGCCCGATCGAACCAAGTTTCCGAAGGCTGACCCGGCGAGTAATGGCGGATGTCGAAATACCTGTCGAAAACCGTACTGAAATTCTCCGGTCCCCAACCGAAGATCGGCCGTTCCAGAAAACCGTGCCACGCTGAACCCCATGTCCAGATACGGGTCTGAGCCGTGACCTGAGTAACATCCATGTCCAAAAGGCGGGCGCCTGGAAGCCGCTGGATGGCCGGCGCATCTTTATAGTGATGAAGGACGCCGCCCACGATGATGAGGGTCGCGAGAACGATGAGGCCGATCTTGCGCCAGGGACGATATAAAAAGATGAGATACAAGAAGAAGACGGTGATCGCTGCCAAAAGGCCCAGTAAAGTGCCGCGCGTCTGGCTCAAGAAGAAGAACACCAGAAAATAAAGGATGAGCGAAGTGTACCAAGCGCCCCGTAAGATGGCTTTCTGCCGAAAACGTCTTTGCCAAACGACCAAAAGGGCGATGACCACTATGGAAACGGCAAGCAGGATGTGCCATTTCGCCGTGTTCTCGTAGAACGTCATCGGGAGGAAAGCTATCATGGCAACGTACCAGCCGTCCCACAGTTTTTCTTTCTTCAAGCTCACCCAGCGCCACAGAGCGTAGAACATGCAGAACATCAAATAAGGCGCGACATAAGCCGGGTTACCCAATGATCCCTGAAAACGCGTCTGAGGCGCGAACAGATTGCCCCACAATGTGGTCCCGAAAGGTTGGCCATTCACATCCGTGTAACCGCCGATAAAGTTGTCTACGAAATTAGCGGCCATGATGCCGTAGACAATGAGAATGACGGCCGCCACAAGCGAGAGCGCAAAAAGACGCTGCCAATCCTTCTCCTCTTCGAACAGCGTGAGAAGGAGAACAAAGAACATATAATAGTGGAGCATCTGGAAGCCGCCTTCGCCGCGTTCGTAGTTGGACCAAAAAGCGCCGTGCGGATCATACGCGAAGATCGAGGCCAAAAGGACCGCCAGGACAAAAAGCGAGACTGCAATGAAGAGCGGCTGGGAGAACACGTGCTCAAGACGTTTCTCGAGCGAACCCGGCGGCGCTTCAAAGGCCCACCAGAGAATAGTGAGCGCGAGGGCCAACTCGATGCAGAAACGGAAGAAGTAGTACTTCCCCCCGATGAACGGGAAGAAGGTCGAGCTCATGACGATGATCACGGAAAAGACCGCCGCATAGAGGCAGAACTTCGCCAGTTTTCTTAGATCTATGACCATACAATAAAGGAAAAGCGAGCTGGTCCTGTTCGACGCTTATCGGGCATACTCGACGGCCCGCATCTCCCGGACGACAGTGACCTTTATCTCGCCCGGGTATTTTAGCTCGGATTGGATGCGGTTGGCAATTTCCCGAGCTAGTTCGAGGGCGCGGAAGTCATCGACCTTCTCGGGAACAACGAAAACGCGCAATTCCCGGCCGGCGGAGATGGCATAGGCCTGTTTCACGCCCGGAAAATCGAGAGCGATCTTCTCGAGGTCACCGAGCCGTTTGATGTAGTTCTCGACGGTATCACGCCGGGCGCCCGGACGGGCCGCCGATAGGACGTCGGCCGCCGTCACGATGTACGCCTCCGGGATCTCATAGGGATAATCTTCGTGGTGCGATTGCATCGCCTGGATGACCGCATCTTCGACGCCATACTTCTTCAAGATCTTTCGGCCGAGCTCCACGTGCGTCCCCTCGACCTCGTGATCGATGGCTTTGCCGATGTCGTGAAGCAAGGCGCCTTTACGCGCCACTTCGACGTTCAGTCCGAGATCGGCCGCGATCATGGCGGAAATGAAAGCCATTTCGATGGAATGCGTCAGAACGTTCTGGCCGTAGCTCGTCCGGAAATGGAGCCGGCCCAAAAGCTGGATGACCTCTTTCGGTAGGCCGTAAACGCCGACCTCCATCGCGGCGGCTTCGCCTATCTCCATGACGCGCTTCTGAAGCTCCGCTTGAGCTTCGGCCACTTTCTCTTCGATCTTGGCCGGCTGAATGCGCCCATCCTTAATGAGCTTTTGAAGCGCGAGCCGGGCCACTTCGCGCCGATACGGATCGAACGAAGAGATGATGATGGCGTCCGGCGCTTCATCAATGACGAACTCCACGCCGGTCGCCCGTTCCAGGGCCCGGATGTTCCGGCCCTCCCGGCCGATGATCTTGCCTTTCACGTCGTCATCGGTCAGCTGAAAAGCCGTCGTGGTGAGCTCGGAAACGTGAGTGCGGGCATAGCGCTGCAGGGCGACGGTGATGATCTCGCCCGCTTTTTCTTCTATCTCATCGCGCCGCTCCCGTTCCAATTTCGAAACCTGCTGAGCCAGGTCTTGAGAATAACGCTGCTCCACCTGGCGCATGATCTCCGTTCGGGCGGACTCTGCCGACATCCCGGCCACTTTTTCTAGGCGAGCCACCGCTTGGTCTCGAAGCTCGCCCACCTCCGTCTCTTTCGCCCGGATGCCGTCCTCTTTCTGGCGCAGATGTTTCTCCTCTTCGGCCAGGCCGGAAAGCTTCTTATCTAATGACTCCTCGCGCTGGATCAGCCGCTCTTCCAGGGCGGTTATCTTAGTCTTCCTTTCTTTCTCTTCGTTTTGGGCTTCCGCGAGGACCGCGGCGGCCTTTTCTTTCGCTTCCAGAACAATGGCTTTCGCCTCCGCCTCAACATTGTCGAGCCGGGACTTAGCCTTTTGTTCCGCAGAATTAACGTCGCGAAGCGCTCGAGCTTGCCTGACGAAGTAACCGACAACGACACCGATACCCAACGAAACCGCTCCTAGGAGCAGCGTGATGGTGGACATGAATTAGTTTTTCTACGTTTCTGATTAAGGCCATTGGCGTTCGGCTTATTCGAGGGTCGTAGATCAAAGTTTATGACGTTTTTGAAGTATCTTCATTATAGGTATGCTCCCCGGGTCGGTCAAGGCACTCGGCCGATTTTCCCAAATCCGCGGAAAATCCGTAGAATACGAGTGACCCATCATGACCGCAAAAAAAGTCCTTCTCATCATCTTGGACGGTTGGGGTCTCGGCGCCCCCGACGAGTCGAATCCCATTCACGTCGTGAATCCCGCTAATTTCCGCTGGCTTGCCGAGAATTATCCGCTTACCAGCCTCCAGGCCTCTGGCATCGCCGTCGGTCTGCCCTGGGGCGAGGTCGGGAACAGCGACGTCGGGCACCTGACCATCGGCGCAGGTAAAGTTGTCTACCAGTACTATCCGAAAATAACAATGGCCATCGAAGACGGGTCCTTCTATGAGAACCCGGTCCTTCAGGCTGCCTGCGCTCACGCCAAGACGAACGGCAGCGCCCTCCACCTCGCCGGCCTCCTCACGAAGACGAACGTCGACGCCGCCATCTCCCATCTTCAGAGCATCATGAAGCTGGCCGAACAAGCGGGCGTCCCGGCCATCAAGCTCCATCTTTTTTCCGACGGCAAGGACTCACCGCCCCGGACGGTCGGCGAGCTCCTGAAGCGCGTTCCACGGGAACGGGTCGTCACCCTCTCCGGGCGCCACTACGCCATGAACCGGAGCGACAACTGGACCCTGACCCAAAAGACCTATGACATCATGACCAGCGCGAACGCTCCGGTGGCCGCCGATCTCGACGCCACGCTCAAGGCGCTCTACGCCAAGAGCCTTTCCGAAGAATTCCTTCCGCCGACCCGACTTTCTGAAGCGAGCGCCATCGCGGACGGCGACGCCCTCCTTTTCTTCAACTTCCGCGAGGACAGCATCCTCCAGCTGGCCGAGGCCTTCGCTCTGCCGGATTTCGACAAGTTCGCCGTTCAGCCTTATCAAAACCTCTACGTCGCCACCCTGACGCAGTATAGCTCCAAGCTCCCCTGCCCATCTGCCTTCACTCCGGACACTGTCGAGGAACCGCTCGGTCAGGTATTGGCCGAGGCCGGTAAAGCCCAGATGCGCATCGCTGAGACCTACAAGCACGCGCACGTCACCTATTTCTTCAATGGCCACCGCGAAGCGCCTTTCCAGGGCGAGTATCGCGTTCTCATTCCATCGCTTGTTAACCCTCATCCGGATGAACATCCCGAACTCATGGCCGCCGCCATCACCGACCGCGTGCTCGAGACCATCCAGAACCGAGCTTTCGATTTCATCCTCGTGAACTACTCGAATCCGGACACCATCGCCCACACCGGCAATTATGACGCCTGTCTTCAAGCCGTCCGGGTCGTTGACGAACAGCTCGGCCGCATCTTGAAAGTGGTCCCTGAAAGCGATTACGCCGTCGTCATAACCTCCGATCATGGCAACATGGAAGAGGTCATCTCGCCGGTCACCGGCCAGATCGAGACCCAGCATGACGCCAACCCGGTACCGCTCTATCTTGTTGCGCCGGAGCTCAAGGGCCGACGTTTCTTCAATTACAATAACCTCCGGAACGAGACCACTGGCATCCTGGCCGATGTCGCACCGACCATCTTGGAGCTCATGGGTCTATCTAAGCCAGCAGAAATGACCGGCCACTCCTTGCTGCGCGATCTGATGTAAGATTGCCGAACCGCGCGACCTAAAGCATAATTTAAGTGTCATGAGAACGCTCGCCCGCCTAGTCCTCTCGGTCATCGTGAACGCTGTCGGCCTCTACGCCGCCGGCCACTACATCACCGGTGTCACTCTCCCGAGCGACCTCAAAGAACTTGTCATCATCGCCGGCACCCTGACCATCCTGAACCTTATCGTCAAACCCATTCTGACCTTGGCGCTCGGACCGGTCATCATCTTAACGCTCGGCCTCGGTTATCTGGCCGTGAATGTCATCGTGCTCTTTATTCTTGACATTATCTTCCCATCCCTTACCATTGCTACCATCCCTGCGCTCCTTTGGACCACGCTCATCCTGAGCGCTCTTAATCTCGTCGCTCACCTCGCTACGAAAAAATAACCATGACCTTCCTTCGCGAAAATTATCTTGCTCTGATCCAGCTTGTCCTTTCCGCCCTTATCATTGTTCTCATCCTCCTCCAGGAACGCTCGGCGGGCCTTTCCG
>DATJQA010000045.1:0-3266 GCA_035506115.1 Minisyncoccota bacterium
TTTACGGCGACCATATATCCTGTCTCCAACCACAGGGTGGCCAATGCTCGCCAGGTGGACGCGGATCTGATGGGTCCGGCCGGTCTGCGGTCGAATTTCCAACAAAGAGACCGCCCCGGCAGCGTTGTCTGGAAAAACGCGCTGGACGAGATACTCTGTTCTCGCCGGTTTGGCCATCTTTTCCGAACGAACACTTCGTTTCGTAGTGCCAGCCACGATGCCGAGCGGCGCATCGATGACATCCTGCCGCTTAGCCGGTCGGCCAACAACGAGAGCTAAATAGGTCTTCTTTATCTCGTGACGCTGAAAGAGACCCTTAAGATATTCGAACATCCGCTGTGTTTTCGCGATGACCATGACACCGGACGTATCACGGTCCAACCGGTGAACGATGCCGGGTCGCTCCGCTGGCGCGTCCCCGACGTTCGCAAGCGCTGGCCAGCGCCGGAGCGCCCAAGAAACGACCGTCGGCTCTTTCCCCCACTGACCACCAGTGCGCTTCACGGGATGGACCAACAAGCCGGCCGGCTTATCGATGACCAAGATGTCCTTGTCTTCGAAAATGACGGTCGGCACCAGTTCGCGCGTCATGATCTATTTGTGGGCACGGATGGAATCGGACCATCGACCTCTGTCTTATCAGGACAGCGTTCTACCACTGAACTACGTGCCCATGGCGCGTCTCTTTGAGGACCTATCTTTGTGCGCCCTGGAGGGATCGAACCTCCGGCCTTTTCAATGTCAATGAAACGCTCTACCACTGAGCTAAGGGCGCATCAGGACAAAGAGGACCTCAAAACGGCCAGGCTTATCAAAACCCCTCCAGTATACCGAAATAATTAAAATAATCCAGGCCCGCCGTCCTATTCTATCAGGCCGCGTTCCTTGAGGATGCTTTGGGCACCGGCCACATCGACCTGAACAGAACTATCATTGGCCTTCGAAGAGACCAGGCTGGCATTAAGGCTCTCGATCATCGCTCCAACGCCCCAGACATAGCAGGTTCCAAGCAATCCAACGAAAACGATGGCGCATCCGATAAGGACCAACTCTTGATGTTCGCGCGCGAAGTGGGCCATGAAAGTCTTTAAGGGCTCGGAGTTTTTTGGGTGGGGCTGTCGAGGTAGTAGACCTGACCGTTCGCCGTGCCTTGATAACTATCGCCGTTCTTCGCGATGTCAAGATCATTAAGGTGGATAAGGAACCGCGGCGAACGAAATTCAAGAGTGCTCAGAAAGGCCTGGAGGCTTCCGTAGCTACCGTTCATTTCCATCTTGAAGTTTATGTAGCCCGGCGTGTTCGGACCAGAGGCGACCGGGTCGCCCTGGAAGTCGGAGACAACAGCAATCTTGTTCATCCGGGCGGTGGTGTCCAGCCACTTGGAAAACTCCAAGAGCTGTTCTCGGGGCGGCAAAAGGATCTTAAAAAATCCTTCGTAAGCGGTGATCTGCGGATCGGTCGTTTTGAAATCTGCCAGAAGGGCAATCGATCGGCTCTGGGACAATATCGTTCCCCGTCGCTCAACGATCGCCTGACTTTGGTTTTGAAGATCGCCGGCAAGCCATAATGCCGCGAAAATGAACATCAGAAAACTGCCCGCTATGACGGCGGTACTTATCCAGACCGTCTTCTTATAATCTTCGGCCATCTGCGCTTTCTCCCTCCATTGTAGCAAACAAATTCCGAGAAAGCCTCTGTGGTATACTCCTACAAGAAATGACGCCGTCCGCCGAACACCTGGCTTATCACGCCGCGGTTCTGGAAAAGCAGGCTAATTACCGCGACCTCGGACGGCGCTTCGAGAAACTCGGCAGCTGGAAGGCGGTCCTGGAAGATATCCGGAAGGGTGGTCGCGGTCCCGAGCCGGAACTTTCCTGGCAAACACTCGAGCGCTCCGGCAGCCGTCTTGTCCTGAGGACAGATCACGACTTCCCGCCGCTCCTCCGGGAAATCCCCTGGCCGCCGCACGCTATCTACGTCCGCGGAAAACTTCCAGAAGTCGAACGCTCGCTCATCGCCGTTGTCGGCACGCGCAAAGCAACACCGGAGGGAAAAGAGACAGCGCGCACGTTCGCCCAAACACTCGCCGAAGCCGGTGTTGGTATCGCGAGCGGCCTCGCCCTCGGCATCGACGGCGCGGCTCACGAAGGCGCCCTCGCGGCCGGTGGCTATACCGCCGCCGTCTTAGCCACCGGCCCGGACATCATTTATCCGCGTTATCACGAAAAACTTGGCCGACGCATTTTGGAACAAGGCGGCGCGCTCATATCCGAATATCCGCCCGGCAGTCCGGCAATGCCCTACCGTTTCCTGGAACGGAACCGGCTCGTTTCCGGTCTCGCCCAGGGCACGCTCATCATCGAAGCCCCGCTCCGCTCCGGATCACGCGCGACCGCCCGGTTCGCCGTAGAACAAGACCGAGCCGTCTTCGTCCTGCCCGGGCCTGCCCGCCACCCGAACTTCGCGGGCTCGCACGAGCTTATCCGCCAAGGCGCCGAGCTCGTTACGGAGCCGGACCACATCCTGACAGCGCTCGGATTAAAGAACGAGCCCGGACTCGCCGAAGACCGCCTGGACAGCGAAGAAGAAAGCGCCATCATGACGGCTCTTCGGGCCGCCGCCGGACCTCTGGATATTGACAAGATCGTAGAACGCGCGCATCTTGAAGCTCGCGTCGTGAACCAAGCTCTGAGCTTTCTGATAATAAAGGGCCTCGTCGAGGAAACCGACGGTGGATACGCCGCGCGCTGAATCGCGTATACTAATAGGAACCGTGCCAAAACAGCTTGTCATTGTGGAAAGTCCGACCAAGGCGAAGACCATCGCCCGTTTTTTGGGCGGCGATTATGTTATCGAATCTTCTTATGGCCACATTCGCGATCTGCCCAAAAGCAAGCTCGGCATCGACGTCGATCACGATTTCGAACCGCAATACATCATCCCTCGAAAGAACCAGAGTCACGTCACGACCCTGAAGAAGCTCGCCAAGAAAAGCGCGGGCGTCGTCCTCGCGACTGATGAAGACCGTGAAGGTGAAGCTATCGCCTGGCACTTGGCCCAGGCTTTGGACCTCGGCGACCCCGAGAAGGCCAAGCGCATCGTTTTCCACGAGATAACCGAATCGGCCATCAAGCAAGCCTTGGCCTCTCCGCGGACCATCGAAATGAACCTGGTGAACGCCCAGCAAGCCAGGCGCGTTCTGGACCGGCTCGTCGGGTACAAGCTTTCGCCCTTCCTCTGGAAAAAGATCAGCCGCGGACTTTCCG
>DATJQA010000046.1:0-5274 GCA_035506115.1 Minisyncoccota bacterium
TATCCGAAAGGACCGGTCAGTAACTGGCGCCCCTGGCGACTCGGTCTGGACCTTGTCGGTGGCAGCCACCTTGTCTATAAAGTTGACCTTTCCCAAATAAATGAAAGCGATAAGTCTTCTGTTCTGAACGGTCTTCGGGACGTTATCGAGCGCCGGGTCAATATCTTCGGCGTTTCCGAACCCCAGGTCTACGTCGCTTCGGCCGGAAATGAATCCCAGCTCGTCGTCGAGCTCGCCGGTATCCAAAACGTCCAGGACGCCATCAAGCTCATCGGCGAAACGCCTCTTTTGGACTTCCGAGAGGTGGAACAGAACGGCACAAGCACGGAGTTCATCCGAACGAACTTGACCGGTCGGTACATCACGAGCGCGCAGGTTGATTTTGACAACACGACCGGCGAACCGCACGTTTCTCTTAAATTCAACGATGACGGTTCGAAGATCTTCGAACAGATGACCGGCAATAACGTCGGCAAACCCTTGGCGGTCTTTTTGGATAACAATCTTATAACAATGCCGACGGTCCAACAGAAAATAACCGGCGGCCAAGCCGTCATCACCGGCCGCTTCTCTCTTCAGGAAGCGAATACTCTTGTGGAACGTTTCAATGCCGGCGCTCTTCCGGCTCCGATCGAGCTCATCGATCAATTGACCATCAGCCCAACGCTCGGCACCGACTCGCTCCATAAAGCCATCATCGCCGGCGGTATCGGGACGCTGCTCGTCATCGTCTTCATGATCCTGTACTACGGCATCTTCGGCCTTATCGCGAGCTTGGCCCTTTGCATCTATATCGCCTTGACCCTCGCGGTCTTCAAGCTGGGCGTGACCATGACCTTGGCCGGCCTCGCCGGTTTCATCATCACCATCGGTATGGCCGTGGATGCCAACATCCTTATCTTCGAACGGGTAAAAGAAGAGAACAAACGGGGTATTTCGCGGGCCAGCGCTATTCAAGAAGGCTTCCGCCGCGCCTGGCCGTCCATTCGCGATTCGAACACTTCGACCATCATCACAGCCATCATCCTTTACTTCTTTACTTCCAGCTTCGTGCGTGGGTTCGCTTTAACGCTCTTCGTCGGTACGATCATGAGCATGTTCAGCGCTATCACGACCACCCGCCTTCTGATGCGCGCCTTCATCAAGGACGCCAAGACCATCGTTTAATAAACATATGTTGAACATAATCGGCCACAAGAACATCTTCCTGACCATCTCAGCGCTCGCCGTCGGCGCCGCGCTTGTCGCCATCTTGACGTTCGGACTTCGCGAAGGCGTCGACTTTCAAGGCGGAACACTGTGGCGCGTCCACATCCAGAACACCGATTCACAAAAGATAGAGGACGTTTTCCATAATGACCTTAAAGTAGTGGATGCTCATGTTACGGCCGAGTCGACCGCGGACAACTATCTCATCAAGCTACCGGCCATCGGGGAGGGGGCGCACAATGCCTATAGCTCCAACCTGAAGACCAAGTTTCCGAACATCGAGGAATTGAGCTACCAGTCCATCGGCCCGACGGTGGGCGCTGAACTTCGGAAGAATTCCTTGATCGCCATCGCCCTGGTGCTCGTCGGCATTTCTCTCTATATCGCTTTCGCTTTTCGAAAGGTCTTCCGGCCGGTCTCGTCCTGGACCTACGGCACGATGACGCTTATCACTCTCTTCCATGACGTGGCCATTCCCGCCGGCCTTCTGGCTGTCCTCGGAAAGTACGCGAACGTCGAGATCGACGGCAACTTTATCGTCGCTCTCTTGGTCATCATGGGCTTCTCTGTCCATGACACTATTGTCGTCTTCGATCGTATCCGGGAGAATCTTATGCTCGACCGGGCAAAGAGCGCTTTTGCGCACGTTGTGAACACGAGCGTCAATCAGACCCTGGCTCGCTCCATCAATACCTCGCTCACCCTTATCCTCGTTCTCGTTGCCCTGTATTTCGCCGGCCCGTCGAGCCTACACTACTTCATTTTGACCCTCCTGATCGGCGTGACGACCGGTATCTACTCCTCCATCTTCGTGGCCAGTCCGCTCCTCATCGTTTGGCAGAACTTCCAAGGTCAGGAAGAGAAAAAACGCAATTAGAGAAACACCCTGGCCGGGGGATGACCGGTCACCCTTCTTGGTCTTGACTATTAATAACTAGTGCTTTATAATAAAAAAGTTCAGATTAACTATGTTCTCCGCCACCAAGATCCTGAATACGCTTCTGGGCGCTCTATCGGACCGACAGAGGGAAGTCCTCGCCGGCCGTTTTGGCTTGGAAAAGTTCTCCGAGCCTCAAACATTGGCCGCTTTGGGGGCTAAATACGACGTGACCCGGGAACGGGTTCGCCAGATAGAGACCGCTGGCCTGGCGACCATTCGAGAGAAGATATCAGCCGACCCGGTCTGCCAAGACATCATTGCCCGCTCGAAGAAGTTCCTGAAGGATTCCGGCGGCGTTGCCACCCGGGAAGCCTTCCTGGCTAATGCCCAGACCTTTGTATCTGGTCTCGCGCCGAACCATGTGAGCTTGCTTCTCGAGGCTTCACGCGCTTTTGCCGAACACCCCGAAGATAAGAACTATCGGCCTTTTTACTATCTCGACAAGGACAGCCTGAAGCTGGCGGCCAACTTCATCAACCAGTGGTCAGCGGCCCTGAAATCGAAAAAGAAAGACGTCCTGGAAGGCCAAGGCCAGTACGATGAGCACTACGCGGCTTTCTTGACCAAGGCGAACGTTTCCGAAGCCCACGCCGCTAACTACTTGGCTATCTCCAAGCGGGTCGGTAATAACCCGTACGGCGACAAAGGCCTGACCGAATGGGCGGAGATCCATCCGCGGACCGTCCGCGACCGCATCTACTTGGTCCTTAAAAAGCAGGGCAAACCGCTCCATTTTCGGACTATCGCGAAATCCATCAACGAAGCGAACTTCACGGCCCGAACCGCTTCCGCGCCGACCGTTCATAACGAACTCATCAAGGACAATCGTTTCGTCCTGGTCGGCCGGGGCACCTATGGTCTGGCCGAACACGGCTACGAGCCCGGCACGGCGCGGGAGGTCATCCAGCGTATCCTGAAGAAGAATGGCGCCCTGAAACCGAAAGATGTCATGCTGGCCGTTCAAAAAGAACGCTTCTTCAAGCCGAACACGATTTTGGTTAATCTTCAGAACAAGAATTTCTTCAAACGTCTCTCCGACGGTACCTACAAAGTTAGAGAGTCGTAAGGTATCATTAAGAGGAGAGTATGACCGATCCTACTCTTCTCATTTGGCAATTCCTCGACTGGAGCTGGCCGGGTTGGTTATTCCTGGCCCTAGTTCCTATCTTCACGAAAGCTTGGCTCTACTGGCGAAGCCGGATTTTCATTGCTTCCAGCCGGATGGTCCTCCTGGAACTGCGCATGCCGAGAGAGATAGCCAAAAGCCCCCGCGCCATGGAGCAGGTCCTTGTCTCCATCCACGCTCTGCGGAACGCCGCGGGTGATTTTGGCGAGGTCTGGGTGGACGGTGAAATAACCCGTTCCTTCTCTCTTGAGGTCGTTTCTTTCGGTGGCGAGATCCATTTCTATGTCCGTTGCTACTACAAGGTCAGGCCGCTCGTAGAAGCCGCTTTCTTTTCCTACTACCAGGACATCGAGCTCGTCGAGGTCGAGGATTACACGGAACGCTTCCCGGCCTCAGTGAACGAAATGGAAGCGCAGGGCTACAATCTCTACAGCTGCGAACTGGCGCTCGTGAAAGATCCGGCTCTACCCATCCGTTGGTACGACGAGTTCGAATCGCCCGATGAAGCTAAGGAGTACGACCCGGTCGCCTCCCTTATTGAAACGTTCGGCAAGACACAAAAAGACCAAATAATCGCCCTGCAGTTCGTCATCACGCCTCTCGGTCCGGAATGGCGGAAAGGGCGCGAACCATATCTCCAGAAACTCCGAGAAGAAGCTGGCGGCGGAAAACAAGCGCTCGCCAAAAAAACCGCTCGGCGAAATTGGGACTTCTCGCTCGGCCCGTTGCCGGCTCTACGCGTCGAAGAGAAGGGCGCGAAAGAGGATAACCCCTTCAAACCGTTCTTGCGCACCCCGGGCGAGGTCGACACCATCGAAGCCGTCGAGAAGAATCTGGCCATGCCAGCTTTTGATACCATCATCCGCTTTTTGTACTTCTCTCCAAAAGAGACCTACTACGATAGTTTCCCGAAACGCGGTATCATCGGCTCTTTGAACCAATACGCCTCGCTTGGCTTGAATGCTTTTTGGGCGAATGTTAAAACCATCACCCTTACCAAATACGTCGTCAAGCCCTACATCTTCCCGGCTCTACGTGCCAGTTTGAAAAAGCAGCGCGCTTTAGCTTATTACAAGGAACGCCGGCCGGCACCCATCATGTTCTTGGAAAAACTTATGAATTCTCACCCTTTGAACTGGAACTTTGCTTCTAAGGGGCTCATCCTGACAACGAAATCCCTAGCGACCGTGTTCCACCCACCGACGCGGCACGTCTTGACCGCTCCGCACGTGAAGCGCCTGGAAAGCAAGAAGGCCGGGCCGCCGGCCGGACTCGCTATTTTCGGCGAAGAAGAAGGTATCGAGCAATATCAATAACCATGGACATTCCGAAACCACCTGACCTTGGACAATTCGGCGTCCCGCTCACTATCACGGGCATTCGCTACATCATAATGCTCGTGGACTTTATGCTTTTCTTCGGCACCATCTATGCGCTCGTCCAGTCCTGGACGTACCGAACAAAACTCGACGTGAACGCGGCGCCGAAGAAACATGTCCTGACCCTTCGGAGCCAGATGTACCGCGAACGCTGGCAAAAGATACTGCAGGGCCTCCAGCTCGGCACGCCGGAAGCCATGCGTTTGGCGGTCATCGATGCTGATACGCTCATAGACGACGCCCTGAAGAATCTCGGTCTGCCCGGCGAGCATATGGCCGACCGCCTAAGTCAGTTCCATCTTTCTTCTGAAGAAATGCATTCCTTGAACGGCGTCTGGGAAGCGCACCGCCTAAGGAACGAGATCGTTCATACGCCCGGTTTCGCTGTTTCCGGCGAAGATGTTCAGGACGCTTTGAACAAATACGAAGCCTTCTTAAAAGAGCTCGGTCTTGTCTAAGGCCATGGCTGAACATAATCAAACACCCGGCCTGCCGCCGGCCGGAACAGCCAAGCTGCAGCTCATCAAGTATGCGCCGCCGCCGGCGCAACTTCCCATTTTAGGCCAGGTCGATCCTAACCGAACGACCTTCATTGGCCGAACAAATTACGTCGCCGCTCT
>DATJQA010000047.1:0-12482 GCA_035506115.1 Minisyncoccota bacterium
GCCGCTGTCCGAAACCTCGATATTTAGATTGATGGGCAGCCGAGGTGAGCGTGTCGAATCCGCCGCGGCGGTTCGGAGCCCGGACGTATAGGGCGCCGCCTTGCGTTTTCCGCAGTTTTCTCGTAGGATAACAACTACCCGCGTTCCCATGGACCGAATAAAGAGATTTTTTGAGGATGCCCGGACGGAGTTCCGGCATGTCAACTGGCCGACGCGCCAAGAAGCGGCGCGGCTTACGGGCGTCGTCGTCTTTCTTTCCGTCGGCCTGGCCATCTTCCTGGGGGCCTTCGATTATCTTTTTACCTACGTTCTGAAGAACTTCATCCTGAAATCCTAGAATCATAATTTCCATGAACGAGATCGCCGGTAAACAGGTATCGAACGTTCGCCAGTGGTATGCCGTTCACACCTACTCGGGTTACGAGGAGGCGGTGGCGCGCTACCTTAAACAGCGCGTCGAATCGCTTTCGATGGAAGATAAGATATTCAACGTCATCGTCCCGAAAGAAAAGAAGATAAGAGTGAAAGGCGGCCGCCGCACCTCCATCGAGGAGAAGATCTATCCGGGTTACGTGCTCGTCGAAATGGTCCTCGCCGAGGATTCCTGGTACGTCGTTCGGAACACGCCGCGCGTGACCGGTTTCGTCGGGACGGACAATACGACGCCGACCCCGCTTTCCCAGGAGGAAGTGGATGCGCTTTTGAACCGGATGGGCCGGGAAGAGAGCCGCTTCAATGTTGACCTGCGGGTTGGTGACCTCGTGAAGATAACCGACGGACCTTTCAAAGAATATGACGGCAAGGTGGCCGAGATAGACGAAGAGAAGGGCCGCGTCCGGGTGATGGTACCCATCTTCGGTCGCGAGACGGCTGTCGACCTTGACTCGCTCCAGGTCCGGAAGGTATAGTGCTTCGGCTATGGCTAAGGAAATAAAGACAGTTCTTAAACTGCAGCTCGAAGCCGGCAAGGCGAACCCCGCCCCGCCGGTCGGCACCGCTCTTGGTCCGCACGGCATCAACATCGCCGAATTTTGTAAACAGTTCAACGAGGCCACGAAGACCATGACTGGTGACGTGGTGCCGGCGGAGATAACCATCTTCGTCGACCGGAGCTTTACCTTTAGGCTCAAGACCCCGCCGGTGGCTTCGCTTCTCAAAAAAGCGGCCGGCATCGAGAAGGGGGCGGCCAACCCGCTGACCAGTAAGGTCGGCAAGGTGACGAAGGCCGATGTCCGAGCTATCGCCGAGCGGAAGATGCCGGACCTCAACACATCGGACGTCGAAGCCGCCATGAAGATCGTGGAGGGCACGGCCCGCTCGATGGGCATCACGGTCGTCGACTAGTTCGGAATCGTTCGGAAAAGCGACCTAGAACGTCCCCGCCGCAAGCGGGGCGTTTCATTTTTGGCCTTGCGGCGCCGGAGCGTTTTTGGTCCCGTGTTGTGCATACGTCGGGTCGATTTTTTTGTTAGAGTGAACGCGTCGGACAATGTTCCATGCAGAAGCATTCTTATCCCGGGAAGCTTATCGTTTTCGAAGGTCCGGATGGTTCAGGGCATACGACCCAGGCCGAGCTTCTTCAGGCTAATCTGGAAAGTCGCGGTCTTGAGGCTTTCTTGACCAGCGAGCCGACAAGGGACGGCTCCATCGCTCCGGTCCTTGATAATGTTCTTAAGAAGCTCGATATCTTGGAGCCGTTCGAGCTCCAGGTGCTTTTTGTCCAGGACCGCCGCGAACACCTTGGTAATTTCATTATCCCGGCCCTGAAAGAAAGAAAGATCGTCATTTGCGACCGCTACATTCTTTCAACGCTAGCCTACGGCTCGGCAGAAACAAATTTGGAAAAGCTCATCGAACTGAACAACGATTTTCCTATGCCCGACGCGACGTTCGTCTTGAACATCCGGCCGGAGCTTTCGGCGGAACGCATCGCGGAACGGACCGAAGAGCGGTATCTTTTTGAATCGCTCGGCGGCATCCGGCGCGTGGCCGAGGCTTACAAAAGTCTGGCCACGCGTTTCCCGAACATTTATTTGATGGACGGCGAACGGCCGGTCGCGGAGCTGCATCGCGAAGTGCTTGGAAAAGTTAAACCGCTTCTCGCATAGCATGCCGAAAGGGAAGTTCATCGTTATCGAGGGGACGGATGGGACCGGCAAGGGGACCCAGACAAAACTGCTGGTCGATCGACTGATGCGAGAGGGATACGCGGTTCGCATGTTCGACTTTCCGCGCTACGGCAACCCGTCCGCGGCGCTCGTCGAGAAATATCTGCGCGGCGAGATGGGCGGTCTGAGCGATGTTCCGCCGGAGGTCGCTTCGATGTTCTACGCGCATGATCGCCGGATGGCGGCGCCGGACATCCGCCGAGCGCTTGCCGAAGGGAGTGTGGTCATTTCTAACAGATATGTCGCCTCGAACCTTGGCCACCAGGGTTCGAAGTTCGACGACGATAAATCGCGGGTCGCGTACTTTCATTGGGACTACGAAACCGAGTTCGGGTATTTCGGGATACCGAAGCCAGATTTGAATCTTATCCTCCACGTTCCGCCGGAAATCGCGCAGAAGCGAGTGGACGCGAAAGTTGCACGCCAATATATCGGCGGCAAGAAGCGAGACCTGCACGAGACCGATCTCGGCCACCTCGAGCGTTCGGAGCGCGTCTATCTCCAACTTGCAAAGCTCTTTCCCGGGCAGTTTCGGGTTCTGGAGTGCGTGGTGGACGGATGCGAGTTGACCGAACAGGAGGTCCACGAGCGTGTCTGGAAAATCGTCCGGAAATCCCTTAGTATCTAGTCCATATGGAATACCGCCCGACCATCGGTCTTGAGGTCCATGCCGAGCTTAAGACGCGGACAAAGATGTTCTGCGACTCGCTGAACGATCCGGACGAGAAGCATCCGAACGTGAATGTCTGCCCGGTCTGCCTGGGCCATCCTGGCACGCTCCCGGTCATAAACAAAGCGGCCGTTGAAGCGGTCGTGAAAGTGGGCCTCGCGATGGATTCGAGCATCGCTACCCATTCCCGCTTCGACCGAAAGAACTATTTCTACCCCGACCTGCCGAAGGGCTATCAGATCTCCCAATCCGGCGAGCCGCTCGTCGGTCCGGGAACGTACGCCGGTGTGCGTATCAACCACATCCATCTTGAAGAAGACGCCGGGAAGCTTGTCCATGACGATGTGACCGGTTCGACGCTCGTGGATTATAACCGGGCCAGCGTGCCTTTGATGGAGCTCGTGACCGAGCCGGATATCCATTCGGCCGAGGCCGCCGTCGCTTTTATGAAAGAGATCCAGCTTTTGCTCCGCTACCTCGGCGTGGCGGATGCCGACCTCGAACGCGGTCAAATGCGCGCCGACGCGAACATTTCCATCTCCGCCGAGCCGGACGTGCTCGGGCCGCGGACGGAAGTGAAGAACCTCAATTCTTTCAGCGCCGTATTCAGCGCTATCAAGCACGAAATAAAACGTCAGACGGAACTTTTGGAGAAAGGGGAGAGGGTAAAGCAGGAAACGCGGGGTTGGGATGAAGCGAAGCAAAAGACCGTTCCGCAGCGCTCGAAGGAACATGCCCACGACTACCGCTACTTCCCGGAACCAGACCTGCCGCCCTTCGAGCCAACAAAAGTTTTCGATATCGAAGACCTGAAGCGCCATCTGCCCGAGCTGCCGCGGGTGAAGCAGGCGCGCTTCGTGAAAGAGTTCGGGCTCTCGGAAAGGCAGGCCGGTCAGCTCGTTGAGGACAAGCGCCTCGCCGAGTTCTTCGAAGAGGCCGAATCGGAACTCGCTGAACTGGAGAACCCTGAATCTTCGAACGTGGAAAAAAGCGCCCAAGAATTGCTTTTCAACTACCTCACGACCGACCTCGCGGGCCTTATGAACGAATCAGGGGCATCCTTTGAGGAGTGCAAAGTAAGTCCGGCCGGGCTCGCGGCCCTTATCGACCTCATCACCGGCGGCAAGATCGGCAGTCGCCAAGCCAAGGATATTCTGCGAAAGATGTTCGAGACCGGCGAAAGCGCCGAAGATATTTTGAACGCCGAAGGCCTTCACACTGTTTCCGGCGAAGACGAGCTCGGAAAGATCGTAGATGAAGTTATTGCCGAAAACTCTGCGGCCGTGGCCGATTATAAAAAAGGGAAGACCGCCAGTCTGCAGTTCATGATAGGAAAGGCGATGGGCAAGCTTAAGGGGAGAGGAAATCCCGGAGTGCTTAGGACGCTCTTCGAACAGAAACTATTGTAGGAATTTTTTCACCGCTGCGAATACCGCTCGTTCGTTTTTTACCCAGCGGATGTTTTTGTCGCGTTTCCACCAGGTCAACTGGCGTTTTACGTAATGCCGGAGGTCGTGGTCGATCTCGTCGAGCATCTCGTCTTTAGAGACAGCACTTTTAAGATAACGGTCGACCGAGCGGTACACGAGGCCGAACTCCGCGAGGCGCTTTGAGGAAACGCCGGTGCGCTTCAGCTTTTTCACTTCCGATATCAAACCGCGTCGGAACCATTGAAGAAGGCGGGTATGCAGGCGTTTTTTTAATTCTTTCTCCGGCACGCGCAACCCTATTTTTAGAACGCGCACATTTCCTATTCCAATATTCTTGAGAACATTGGAATAGGAAATGCTGTTTTTATCTCCGAATTCTAAACTGTTAGCTACTGGGACCGGACGTCCCGTTTTTGTAACTATCTCGATGGCGCGGATGAGGCGCCGGGGATTGTGTCGGTCTATGTCTGCGGCGCGGCGTTGGTCGAGCTTTTGGAGCTTCGCGAACAGTTCTTCGGTCGAAAGTTTTTCGAGCTCCTTTCGAAGACTGGCGTCGGGCGGAACGTTTGGAAGAGTTTGCTTATCGAGAAGAGCGGCGATGTAGTGGCCCGTCCCGCCGCAGATGATAGGTAGTTTCCCGCGCCGGAGGATGTCGCGCAGGGCGCGCTGCCCGAGTTTTTGGAATTGGGCCGCAGAGAACTGTTTTTTCGGCGAGGCGACGTCCAGAAGATGATGAGGAACGCCGCGCATCTCGCGCCGCGTTATTTTTGCCGTGCCGATATGCATTCCGCGGTAGACCTGGCGCGAATCGGCGGAAATGACTTCGCCGTTGTACTTCTCGGCGATCACAACAGCTAAGGCGGATTTGCCCGACGCGGTCGGCCCGAGGACGACAACAATTTTTGGAACAGCGCTTCGAATTGACATGGAAGATATATTCTTGTAAAAATTACACCAGCTTCGTTCCGGAATCAAGATTTTTGTGCGCCTTGGGCGCACGGGGAGGCAGAAGTGAGTTCTCGGGATTTCAGGACGGGATCGGTCGCCGACCAGACCGAAGCGGACATGGAAGAGGCGATGCGCCGGGTCGGCATCTTCCTGCTCCGCTGCGTGCCGTGGGCCGCGTTCGTGGTTGCGGTCCTGGCGCTCATCCTGCTCCAGCGGCACGAGCTCATGGAGGACACAACGGCGGTCCTCATCGGGAGCTACTTGCTCCTCGGGGCGGCGCTGTTCCACATGTACATCACCGCCCGGTTCGTCCGTCCGGTGCGACCAAGAGGCGGCGGGCGATGAGCGAACTCTTCGGTGTCTGGTCGCTCATCGTTCTCGTTGTGAGCATCGCGGCGTACGGCTGCTGGCACGTTGCCGGCGCACCCAGCTGGCAGGATGTTCGCCGGTTTTTCCGGAGTGGGTCGGCGTGAGAAGGCCGCTTGGCGGCTGAACGAAGGGGGTGGACAAAAGACCGTCCATCCCCTTAGTGTTTTTTAACCTGTAAAATAAAGGTAATCCTTGTATTGACTTAATACTTTATAGTGGTATAATTTAGCCAGCTCGTCGTTAAGAGCGCGGAATCACGGAATGCGCCGAATGGCGCTGGAGGACATATGGAGAAGTTCTGGGTGGTCATCAACGCCGTCATCGTCGCAGTCCTCCTCCGGGAGGCGTGGGCGTGGGGCAACCCGGGCCCGGCCATCGCCGCGTTCTGCGTGGTGGCCATGGTGGCCCTCGGCTACGCCTCGGTCCGCGAGGAGAAGCCGGCGCCGCGGCCGCCCATGCGCCGCACGGGGCAGCCCGCGAGCAAGCCGCTAGTGCGCGGCTACCAGCCGCGCAAGAGCTAGATGCCTCCCCGGCGAAACCGGGGACGGCGGAAGGAGGTTCTGGGTTTCGACCTGGAGCCTCTTTTCATTTTTCAGGCACGTGCTACGATGGCGGCAGAAGCGCTCACCAAAGCGCGAGAGGAGGTGGATCACCTGTGGGAAGCATCCTCGGTCAAGTCCCATCGTGGGTCTGGTGGGCCGTTGGTCTAGCCGCGGCTTTCGGTGGCATGCTCAAGTGGCAGCTTCGTGCTGCCCAGCGCCCGAAGGTCGAAACCCCCCACTTCAACCGCTACGACAAGCGGTAGAGGCCCGGCTCATCCCGGGAAAACGATACGAAGAGGGGCTCGCCGGCGTGCCGGTAGAGCCCCTTCTCCATTTTCGAGCCCGAGTTCTTAAGCGGTCCTTTTTCCTGACTCTTCCGTCAATTTCAAAACGAACTTATCGAGCGCCATTTCGCCTTCCTGTCCGCGTTTATAGTGGCGGACATTGACGCTCTTTCCTTTTTCCTCTTTTTCGCCGACGACGAGAATGTACGGCACCTTCATAACCTCCGCTTCCCGGACGCGCTTGCCGAGGGATTCGGTCGGTTCGGAATATTCGGCGCGGATACCTTTGTCGAGAAGCGTTTCGTAGACCTTCTTCCCGTAGGCGTCGAACTTCTCGCCGACCGGGACGACAACGACTTGAGTGGGAGCCAACCACACGGGCAAGGCGCCCGCGAAGTGTTCGATGGCAAGGGCGAGGAAGCGTTCAATGGAGCCCATGATGGCCGCGTGGATCATGACGATGCGTTCTTTTTCGCCTTTCTCATTCACGCAGGTCAAGTCAAAGCGATTCGGTTGATTGAGGTCGATCTGGATGGTCGCGACCTGGTGCGTTCGACCGATGGCATCGCGACCCATGAAGTCGAGCTTCGGGCCATAGAAGGCTGCTTCGCCGAGCCCATCCTCGATCTCGCCGCCCTTGGTATCTGCAACGTCACGCAGGACCTTCTCGGCGACCTCCCACTGGGCGCTGTCGCCAAGATATTTTTCCGGGTAGGCCGGATCGCGAAGCGAGAGCCGAACTCGGAGGGGAATGTTAAAAACCTGATAGAATTCCTGAACGATGTCCCAGATTTTCAGGGCTTCCTCTTTGACCTGGTTCATGCGGCAGAAGACGTGCGCATCATCCTGAGTGATAGAGAGGACACGGGCGAGCCCGGCCAGCTCACCGGACTGCTCATCGCGGTAGACCATCGTAGTGTTGGCATAGCGTTGGGGGAGTTCGCGATAGCTCCAAGGCCGACGGGCGTAGATCTGCGCGTGATGCGGGCAGTTCATCGGTTTCATAGCGAACTCGTGGCCTTCGCGGGTCGTTAT
The DNA here is from genome assembly GCA_035506115.1 of Minisyncoccota bacterium. GTDB lineage: Bacteria > Patescibacteriota > Minisyncoccia > UBA6257 > 2-01-FULL-56-20 > DATJQA01. Next base: position 7,447 of record DATJQA010000047.1, read on the forward strand.
CTTGAACAGGTCGTCCTTATATTTTTCCCAGTGGCCGCTTTTCTCGTAGAGGTCTCGCTTCGTGATATGCGGGATCTCGACCCGCAGATAACCGCGTTTCTTCCGAAGCTGCCAGACGAAATCATCGAGGAGGTTCCGGAGGATCGTGCCTTTCGGCGTCCAGAGCGGCAGACCAGGACCGACGAGGTCGGAGAACACGAAAAGGTCGAGGGCGGGACCCAGGACTTTGTGGTCGCGCTTCTTGGCTTCTTCGAGCATCTTAAGGTGGGCTTCAAGCTCCTTCGGGGTTTCGAACGCCAGAGCGTAGATGCGGGTCAGCATCGGGTTCTTTTCGCTCCCGCGCCAGTAAGCGCCGGCCATGTGCGTCAACTTGAAGGCCTGCGGATTTATCTCTTTCGTGTTCTCGACGTGACCGCCGCGGCAAAGGTCCTCGAAGATATCGCCGGTCTTGTAGATAGAAAGCGTCCGGCCCTCCTTCGCGTATTCGTCGATAAGCTCGAGCTTGAAAGGTTGGCCCTTGAAGAACTTCTTGGCTTCGGCAGCTGTGACCTCGCGGCCCACGAAGGGAAGATGCGCGTTCGCAAATTTTCGCATCGTTTTTTCGAGCTCCGCCAGAACCTCTTCGCCGGGGGCTTTTTCGAAAAGAAAATCGTAGTAAAAACCGTTCTCGATGACGGGGCCGATGCCGAGCTTCGTGTCCGGGAACTTTTCGAGGACGGCGGCGGCCAGCAAATGGGCCAAGGAATGGCGGATACCGTCCAATTTATCAGCGGGCGCGGCGGAGCCGGTTTTTTGGGTCATGGGTCCATTATAGGCAGAACCCTTTATTTTTCAAAGGCGAGGGGATGTTATATCATGGAAAGCATATGATAGACGTCAAATTGCTCCGGGAGAAGCCGGAAGAGGTGAAAAAAGCCATTGCGACCAAGAACGCCGACCCGGCGCTCGTGGATAATTTCGTTAAGCTCGATACCGAGTGGCGGGCGGTGACGGCCTCGCTCGATACGCTTCGGGCGGAGCAGAACAAGCTGTCCGCGGAGCGCAATGTCGAAGCGGCGAAGGCGAACAAGGTCAAGATAAAAGAAGCCGAAGAGAAAGCGGCGGCGCTCGAGAAAGAACGGAACAGTGCCTGGGAGAAGATCCCGAATCTGCCTTCGGAGGATACGCCGATCGGGAAAGGGGAGGAAGACAACACCGTTATCCATACGGTCGGCGTGCCGCCGCAGTTCGATTTCGAACCGAAAGACCATCTCGCGCTCGGCGAAGCCCTCGGTCTTATAGATATGGAAACGGCGGGAGCAGTGAGCGGCCCGCGCTTCGCTTACATCAAGGGGGCGCTCGTGAGAATAGAGTTCGCTCTTGTTCAGTACGCCCTCGAGATCCTGACGAACCCGAACATCATCCGGTCCATCGCTCGCGGCGTAAAGCCCGGCCACAGCGATGCGGCCTTCGTGCCCGTCGTGCCGCCGGTGATGATAAAGCCGGAGGTCTTCCAGCGCATGGCGCGTCTTGAGCCGAAAGAAGAGAGATACCACATTCCGAGCGACGATCTTTATCTTGTCGGGAGCGCTGAGCATACGCTCGGACCGCTCCACATGGACCAGATAATTCCGGAGGAGAAGCTGCCGCTCCGCTATGTCGGCTTCTCGACGAGCTTTCGGCGCGAAGCCGGCTCGTACGGCAAGGATACGCGCGGTATTTTACGGGTCCACCAATTCGACAAGGTGGAAATGGAATCTTTCACGACCGCCGAGAACGCCCAGACCGAACAGGATTTCTTCGTGGCCGTTCAGGAATATCTTATGTGGACGCTCGAGATACCGTACCGTATCGTTATGTGCTGCACGGCCGACCAGGGCGATCCGGACGCCCGTCATCTGGACCTCGAGGCCTGGATGCCCGGCCAGAAATGCTATCGGGAAACGCATTCGGCCGACCTGATGAACGACTATCAGGCGCGACGTTTGAACACGCGGGTGAAAAGAAAAGATGGCCGGGTCGAGTTCGCTTATATGAACGACGCGACAGTGTTCGCCATCGGTCGAACGCTCATCGCTATCATGGAAAATTATCAGACCGCCGACGGGAAAATTGGGGTACCCAAGGCGCTCCAAAAGTATGTCGGCGCGCCGCTCATCGGATAAGAACTCTTTCGCGCGCCTCTTGGGGAAAAGGACCTGGCTCGAGCTCGACCGGACCGCGGTGCGCACGAATTTCGCGCTCTTTCGGAAGCTCATCGGGCCGCGCGTGAAGCTTTGGACGGTCGTGAAGTCGAACGCCTACGGGCATGGCCTCGTGCCGTTCTCGAAGCTGGCCGACCGGTCTGGCGTGGACGGTTTTTGCGTGGACAGCATCATTGAAGGCTTGCGTTTGCGCCGGGAAAACATCGCGCGGCCGATGCTTGTTCTCGGACCAACTCTACCCGATATGTTCTCCAAGGCGGCGCCGGAGAACATCGCGGTGAGCGTTTCGACCATAGAAGGCTTGAAGGCTATCGCTGCACTTGCGCACCCGCCGGATTTTCATATCAAGATAGACACCGGCATGCACCGGCGCGGTTTTTATCCGAAGGATCTGCCGGCCGTTATTCGTCAGTTGAAGCGCGCTCGGTCGGAGGTCCGAAAGCGGTTCGTCGGGGCCTTCACGCATTTCGCCGCCGCCAAAGATCTGGCCTATCCGACCTATACGAATGACCAATTCGCCGCTTTCGAGAAGGCTTTGGAAATGTTCCATCGAGCCGGCTGGCCGCACCTTGTTCGGCACGCGGCGGCGACCGGCGGTGTTCTTATGAACAAGAAATATCATCTCGACGCGGTCCGGCTTGGTATCGGATCATACGGACTTTGGCCGTCCCGCGAGCTTGAGACGGAGCTTGGCGGAACATTGCGCTTTCGGCCGGTCTTGGCTTGGAGGACGGTCGTGACCGAGCTGAAACATCTCCGCGCCGGAGATTTTGTCGGTTATGATCTTACGGAAAGGATAACGCGGCCGACCCTGGCGGCCGTTCTGCCTATCGGCTACTGGCACGGTTTTCCGCGCTCGCTTTCGTCCATCGGCGAAGTACTGGTGCGCGGGCATCGGGCCAAGGTCTTGGGGCGGGTATCGATGGATATCCTGGTCGTTGATGTGACCGGCAGCGGAGCGCGCCTTGGCGACGAAGTGACACTTATCGGTTCGGATGGCCGAGCGGTGCTCGGTGCGGCCGACGTGGCGGCTCGGGCCGGTACGACCCATTATGAATATCTGACACGCCTGAATCCTTTGATGGAAAAGGTCATTGTGTAGGTTTTCGAAATGGCGGACGTCAGCACATTCCTCACAAAACTTGAAGAGCGACGCCGCAAAAAACGCCGCTTCATTCGACGGACCGTTCTCCTTGCGATCATCGTTGGTCTTGTCGGCGGTATTTTCTGGGTCATTTTCCGGGCGCCCTTCCTGCGTATTCGCGACATTCAAGTGATCGGTAATGCCAGGACGTCGACCGACGATATCGTGCATCTTACCGAGGCTAGTGTTCTCCGATCATCTCTTATCGGGCGGCTCTTGGGGTACGACAATATCTTAGCTTGGCCGAACGTTCTGCCCGGAGACATCTTGAAGAATGCGCCCAGCCTCCGGTCGATAGCGATCACGAGGGACTACCGGGCGCGGAGCATCACTATCTCGGTCGTAGAGCGCAAGCCGGTCGCCGTGTGGTGCTTGATGAAGAACAATCCGGTCAATTGTGTTTGGTTCGACGACGCCGGCGTCGCTTTTGAGTCAGCCCCGGAATTCGAGGGCAGTTTGGTCCCGGTCGTTCACGACTACGCCTCTGATGGCATTTCGCTCGGCAGTCCCGTTCTGCCCGCCAGAGATTTCAGTAATCTGCTTTCCGTTCTGACCGCATTCCGGCAGACGACGGTAAGCGTGAAAGAGATCAGATACGAAAACCCAGCTCTGGAAGAACTGCGCCTAACGACCTTCGACGGTCCGATGATCTACGTCAGTCTGCGTTTTCCAGCCGACAATATTCCGACGACCCTCGAAGCGCTCAAGGCTCAGTCAGCCCAGGGAGCTCTTACGCCAGCCTTCCGTAATTTGCAGTACGTCGATTTTCGGGTCCAAAACCGCGCTTACTATCAGTAAACGAACGTCGCTTACACAGAGTCTTTCTAAAGCTTGTAGACGAAGATGGACGTGCCGATCCGATAGTCCGGCGTTGGGACTTCGCCGAGGCCGGTCTTGGGCGGTCTGGCTTGGGTGAGCCAGGAGTATTCGTCCCAGCTGTTCCTCTGGAAGCCGGGCGCGGGTTTTTGGATGGCGCCTTGGAGCGTATTGATCGAGATAGCGAACCATTTGATGTCGGTATTGCGGGGGCTGCCGCGCGAAGACCACCAATTCTCTTCTTTGTCGCCAAGATAATATTTCGGTTCGCCGCCGCCGAAATAGTCCACGCCGATCTTGTCTATCTCCGGATGGGCCGCCACGAACGCCTGGAGCCGGATCAGGTCTTGACCCCAGTCGTAATTAGAGTCCGTGACCAGCTTGTAGCCGTTCCATGGCCCACCCCCCAGTTCGTTGAAATAGGAGAGGAAGTAGGGAGCGGAGAGGACGGTCTCGGCCGCGAACCAGACAAGCAGAATGACGAGAGCGGTATATTCTACGGACGAGGTGACGATGGCGCGCAGGCCTCGCCAGAGGAGCTGCCAAGAATTATCCGTCGGTGGCAACTGGAGGTCGGTGAGCCAGCGTTTCCAAAATCCGATCGTCAGGATGTAGATGAACGGCAAGGTTGGGAAGAGATGCCGGAAGCCGATGTTCAGGGGGCTCTGGATGCTGTACGCCCAATAAAGGACAACGAACGAAATGAGGGCGAATTCGGTGAAGTGCGTGCCGAGATATTCGGCGAACCGCCAACGGGCTGCCCAGCGTTGTCTCACGAGGATACGGCCGATGCCCCAGAGAGAAACAAGAAGCGCCGTGAGGACCAAGATGATCGTGGGCAGAGGTTCCTTGACCAGATAGACGAACGGGAAGTAGTAGTGCCAGCCGCCGGC
>DATJQA010000048.1:0-4605 GCA_035506115.1 Minisyncoccota bacterium
GACGTAGTCCTTAAGGCGCAGGCCAAAAACCTCGTCGAATTCATATATCAAAGCTAGAACCTGTTTTGGCGCCTTGCTTATCAAGGCCTTATCCGAGACCAGATCCTGGAGAATGCCAAGCGCCTTTGGAACATTCAGATCGGCGGCGACCGCAGCCCGGAAGCGTTCCCGGTAGGCACCGATCTCTGGCACCGCTTCCGTCGGCTGCTTTTTTACGTCCCGGCTCATATATTCGACGAAAAGGATCTTTTGGATAAGGTTCGCGAAAGCGTTCTTCGCCTGATCAAGAGCTACCCAAGAAAAGTTCATGGGCGTTCGGTAATGGGTCATCAAGGTCAGATAGCGAAAGACCAACGGGGGAATGCTCTTCTCTTCGATGTCTTTCAGGGTCAGAAAATTACCGGCGGACTTCGCCATCTTCGTTGCGTCCACTAAAAAGAATTCGCCGTGCAGCCAATAATGCGCCAGGGGTTTACCGTAAGCAGCTTCGGACTGGGCGATCTCGTTCGTATGATGCGTTCCGATATGGTCCACACCGCCCGTATGGATATCGAACGGCTGACCGAGAAATTTCGTGCTGATGGCCGAGCATTCGATGTGCCAGCCGGGAAAACCTTCGCCCCACGGCGACGGCCAGTGAAGCAAGTGGTGCTCGAACTTACCGGTCAGCTTGAACCAAAGCGCGAAGTCGGCAGCGTTACGTTTTTCCTTATCGGTCACGACTTCGCCGCGCGCCCCGGTCAGTTTCTCTTCGAGAGATTGTCCGGACAGTTTTCCGTAGTTCGGAAATTTGCCGACATCGAAATAAACGGCGCTCGGCGTATCATAGGCAAGGCCTTTTTTGAAAAGTTCCTTGACGATCTTTTGTTGTTCAGGAATGAATTTCGAAGCCGGCGCGAGGAGCTTCGGCATTCGAATGTTCAGTTTCTTGGCATCCGAGAGAAAGGCTTTCGTGTAGAATTTTACGATGTCATTCACGGACTTCCGTTCGGCGCGCGCTTCTCTGTCGACCTTATCCTCGCCGGCGTCGGAATCACCGGTCAAATGTCCCACGTCCGTGATGTTCATCACACGTTTCACCGCATAGCCGTTCCAGACAAGGACACGCTCCAGAAGGTCCTCGAAAAGGAAGCTCCTGAAATTTCCGAGGTGGGCGTAGTTATAGACCGTCGGGCCGCAGGTATAGAGACCGACGGCCGTCTTTTTTATGGGCTTAAACACCTCCACCTTCCGGGTGAGGGTATTATAAAGATTGATCGGGCCCTTGAGAGCCATATAAGATATTATTGATTTTAACATACCCAGAAACAGTGGGAAAATCGGCGTTTCCGCCCCCTTTTTTCCTTTAAAATATATGTGGATTAGCAATCTATTGACTATCTTGCTAACGCCTTTATACTTGGGCTCATGGACTTGGAAAAGCGCACGGGCGACATTCTAGCCGCCGTCGTCAAAGAATTCATAGAAACCGGCGAACCTGTTTCTTCAGGCTGGATTTACGACCGATATGATTTCGGCATCAAACCAGCGATGATCCGTTTGATCCTCAAGGACCTCGATGAGGCCGGCTACTTAGAGCAACCGAACTATTCCGCCGGGCGCGTGCCCTCCGATCGCGGTTACGAATTCTTCGCGCGCTATGCCCTGAACCTAACGGCGCCGCTCGCTCCGATGTCCGGCGGTCTGCTTCAAGCCTTCGAACATCACGCCTGGCCCGATCTGGTACACAGACTTTCCGCCGATCTCGGCGTCATGAGCGTTATGGCCGAGCCGAATGCCGGCTACATTTACAAAACCGGCTTCGACCAACTTCTGGAACGCGTCGAGTGGCGGACGAAACAAGAGCTGGCTGCCATCGCCCGCGACATCGAAAATCTCGACGGCCGACTCACGGCTCTGCAGGCCACGTTCGCCAATGATGATGACGTTCATATTTATGTCGGCCGGAAAAGTCCGGTGACGCACTGTGAATCGCTCTCGGTCGTCGCCGGTGATTATGACGTCGGCGACGGCAAACGTTTTTTGCTTTTAGCTGTCGGACCGAAGCGAATGGATTACCAGAAGACAGCGAAGGTTTTCAAGAATCTGAAAGCTGCCGCGACCAAAGGAAGATCAAAGAAGGGCGCTAAACAAAACATAAAGAACAAATAACATGAGCGACGAACCGAACAAAATTAACACGATGGCCGAACCGGAACTCCCGGCGGCGGAACCGAGCGAGCTGGAAAAGAAGCTGGCCGAAACCGAAATGAAGCGCGATGAGTATCTGGCCGGCTGGCAGCGCGCAAAAGCGGACTTCATTAATTACAAAAAAGACGAGATGGCGCGCTTCGCGGAGGCGGTCAAATACGGCAGCGAGGACCTGATGCAAGAGCTGATGACCGTTCTCGACAACTTTGGCCTGGCCGTTCAAACGATGGAAAAAGCCGGACCCGTAGAGAAGGGCGTCTATCTCATCAAGGCTCAAGTAGAAGACATCCTGAAAAAACGCGGCCTGGAGCGCATCCCGGTAAAATCCGGCGACGCCTTCGACCCAAACTTTATGGAAAGTATTGCGGAAGTAGAAGGAAGCGGCCCGCCGGGAAGTGTCGCCGACGAGATCGAAGCCGGCTATCGACTCCACGAGAAGGTCATCCGTCCGGTCCGCGTCCGTTTAGTGAAAGCAAAGGAATAAAACTTACAGAAAAAACATATGGCAAAAATAATCGGCATCGATTTGGGAACGACGAACTCGGCGGTCGCTATCACAGAAGCGGGGGAGCCGCGCATCTTGGAGAACGTCGAAGGTAACCGCACGACGCCCTCTATTGTCGCTCTTTCGAAGAGCAATGAACGACTTGTTGGCCTGCTTGCGAAGCGGCAAGCCATCACAAATCCGAAGAACACGATCTTTTCAGTGAAGCGGCTCATCGGTCGTAAATGGAGCGATCCGGAGGTCCAACGCGATAAGGTTTGGCTGCCGTACGAATTGCGCCAAAGCCCACACGGCGGCGTGGAGGTGAAAATGGGCGAGGAGTGGCACACGCCGGAAGAGATATCGTCTTTCATCCTGGCAAAATTGCGCGCTGACGCCGAGGCTAAGCTCGGCGAGAAGGTCGAGGAGGCGGTCATTACCGTTCCGGCATACTTCGACGACTCGCAGCGGCAAGCCACAAAAAACGCCGGCGAGATCGCCGGCCTCAAGGTGCGCCGCATCATCAACGAACCGACTGCCGCAGCCTTGGCCTACGGGATGAACAAACAAAAGAACGAACGCGTCGTGGTTTACGACTTCGGCGGCGGCACGTTCGATATCTCAGTCCTCGAAGTGGGGGATGACACGGTCGAGGTGAAGTCGACCGGCGGCGACACCCACTTGGGCGGTGACGACTTCGACAAACGCATCATCGAATACCTCGTGGCCGAATATAAGAAGCAGGAAGGCATCGACATCTCGAAGGACCCGCTGGCGCTCCAGCGCTTGAAAGAAGCGGCCGAGCGCGCCAAGCACGAGCTTTCAACAGCGACGGAAACGGAAATAAATATTCCGTACATCTCTTCCGGGACAGACGGTCCGAAGCATTTCTTGATGAAGATGACGCGCGCTAAATTGGAAAGTTTGGTCGGCGACATGATCGATCTTTCCATTAAACTGACACGCGAGACCGTCAAAGAAGCTGGCTTCGACCTTTCGGCCATCAACGAGATAATCCTCGTCGGCGGCCAAACGCGTATGCCGGCGATGCAGGAAGCGGTAAAGAAGCTTTTCGGCAAGGAGCCGCATAAAGGCATCAATCCGGACGAGGTCGTCGCTCTGGGCGCCGCCGTTCAAGCCGGTATCCTTCAGGGCGACGTGAAAGATATCCTTCTGCTCGACGTGACCCCGCTCACGCTTTCTATTGAGACCTTGGGCGGTGTCGCGACGCCGATGATCCAAAAGAATACGACCGTCCCGACCGCCAAGACCCAGATCTTCTCGACGGCGGCGGACAATCAGCCCTCCGTCGAGATCCACGTCCTTCAGGGCGAACGGCCGATGGCTGCGGATAACCGGACGCTCGCGCGCTTTCTCCTGGACGGCATTCCGCCTTCGCCGCGCGGCATCCCGCAAATAGAGGTTTCGTTCGACATCGACGCGAATGGCATCCTGAGCGTAAAAGCCGTCGACAAAGCCAGCGGCAAGACCCAGTCCGTCCGCATCGAAGCCTCGACCGCTCTCTCCAAAGACGAAATCGAACGCCTGAAGAAGGAAGCGACCGAGCACGCGACGGACGATGCAAAAAAGCGCGACCTTGTTGAGGCTCGGAACCAAGCGGAGTCCACTGTCTACTTGGCGGAGAAGGCGCTCCGCGAAGCTGGTGATAAATTGACCGCCGATATCAAGAAGCCGATCGAAGATAAGATCGAGGTCCTAAAGAAAGCGAAAGAGGCGGACGATCTGGATCGCATCAAATCCGCCCTGGCCGACCTTTCCACTGAGATACAAAAGATAGGTCAGATGCTCTATAATAAAGCGGATGGTCCTGCGGATGCTCATTCGCCGGACAACGACAAAGATGATCCTGCCCAGCCGGTTCCAGACCCAGAATCTCGCTAGCGGCGTAAAAGCCGACGTGCTTCAACGGC
>DATJQA010000049.1:0-7828 GCA_035506115.1 Minisyncoccota bacterium
ATGCGCACCTCGATAAAATCCTTGCCGGTGTGGATAGCGAACGCGTAGCCCACCATTTCCGGCGCGACCTCGGAGGCGCGCGCCCACGTCTTTATCGCCGGACCATCCGGCTTCTGGCGCGCTATCTTCTTTATGAGGTTCGGGTCGACGAACGGACCCTTTTTAACAGATCGGCTCATGGTGATTTATTTCTTGACGCGGCGGCGAATGATGAATTGGGCCGACCGCTTCCGAGGATCCCGGGTCTTGTGACCACCGGTCACCTTACCCCAAAGGGTCTTCGGCTTCCGGGTGCCGCGCTGCGTGCGGCCCTCACCGCCACCGTACGGATGGTCGACCGGGTTCATGACCGAACCGCGCACGGTCGGGCGAATGCCCAGCCAACGCGATCGGCCGGCCTTACCGATGACCGTCAGATTATATTCGGGATTGGAAACTTGGCCAAGCGAGGCGTAGCACTCCGCGAGCACCCGTCGGAACTCGCCGGACGAAAGCTTGATGTCAGAATAGCCGTTCGCGACACCGAGAACTTCGGCGTAGGAGCCGGCCGAGCGGGCCAGCTGGCCGCCCCGACCAGGTTGAAGTTCGACATTATAAACTTGATAACCGACCGGAATGTTCTTCAGCTTCAAACGGTTGCCGGTCGTAAGCGGCGCGGCCTCCGCGGTCACGATGTTCTGGCCAACCCTCAGATCGTGCGGCGCCAAGACGTAGCTCCGCAAACCATCCTTGTAAACGACGCGCGCGATGAACGCCGTGCGGTATGGATCATATTCGATGGCCTCAACGCGCGCCGGAATGTCCACACGGTCCTGCTTGAAATCAATTAGGCGATAGAGCTTCTTGTTGCCTCCGCCCTGATGCCGGGTCGTGATACGACCCTGGGCGTTCCGGCCGGCGTGCGTTTTGAGCCGCAACGTGTGCGACTTCAAGCGCGCGACCTTAGAGAGGCCGGCGTAGCTCACGTTAGTAAGCTGGCGGCGCGACGGACTCGTGGGACTATAGGATTTCATTGCCATAGGAGTGATTAGCGGCCGAGATCTATTTTTTGACCTTCTTTTAGTGTCACGACGGCTTTCTTGAAACCGGGCCGTTCATCGCGGCGATAGCGGTAACGTTTCGTCTTGCCGGCCGTGTTCAGGATGGTCACAGCCACCGCATCAACTTTATAGAGCTCCTGAACAGCTTTTTTCACTTCCGGTTTTGTCGCCGTGTCCTTGACCATGAAAACATACTTCCCGAGAGCGTTAAGGTTCGTCGCTTTTTCGGTAATGATCGGCTGATTGATAAGAAAGATGTCTCTCATATTAGAGGCGGTAATGTTTTTCGAGCGTCCCGACGGCTTCTTTATCTATGAGGATACGCTTGTGATTAAGGACGTCGTAAACGTTCAGCGACTCAGCGCCGAGGACCTTGGTCTTCGGCAAGTTGGCGGCCGCCCGAAAGATAGCTTTATTATCGACGGCCGGCACAAAGAGCACGTCCGCGCGCTTCGTTGACTTTTCTTTACCGAAAAGCGTCTCAAGATTCTTCGCCACAAGCTTCGTCTTTGGCTCCTTGACGGCGAGCGACTCCATGACCATCAGGTCGCCATCCGCAAGCTTTTTCGAAAGAACACAGGCCAAGGCGCGCCGGCGCATTTTCACGTTCAACTTCTGCGTGTAATCGCGTTCGTTCCGAGGCCCGTGGGCCTTGCCGCCGTGCCGCCAGATCGGTGACCGCGTCGAGCCGTGCCGGGCGCGACCCGTTCCCTTTTGCCGCCAAGGTTTTTTGCCGCCACCCGAAACTTCGCTGCGGTCCTTGGCGTGCGCCCAGGGAAGGCGCCGATTGGCGAGCTGAGCCAGAAGCGCTTGCTTCACAAGCGACGCATTCCATTTCGTATGAAAAATTTCCGGCAAGGTCACCTTACCGACCGACTTCTTCTCCCAGTTGTAAATGGATGTTTCGGCCATCTTATTTCTTCGTTATTTCCAAAACCGTGCCCCGCGCGCCCGGTACCGCGCCGCGGATCATGAGCAGATCCTTTTCGGCATCAACGCCGACGATCTTCAAGTTGCGAACGGTCACACGCTCCTGACCCATATGGCCAGCCATCCGGCGGCCCGGCAGAACACGCTGCGGTGCGGTCGAACCAATGGAGCCCGGCGCCCGGAAACGGTTCTTCTGACCGTGCGTCTTCGGTCCGCCGTGGAAACCATGCCGTTTCACGCCGCCCTGGAACCCGCGGCCCTTGTTGAGGCCGGAGACCGAAACGACATCGCCTTCTGCAAAAATAGAAACTTTCACCGTGTCGCCCACTTTCATATCGAGCGGATGTTTCCGGGTTTCGCGCTTCGTCCGGCCGAGCGAGAGCTGGACAGCGTCGTAGCCGTCCCGTTTCTCGTTGCGCACCAAAGTCACCGTGTTGGGACGGGCTTCGATGATGGTCACCGGAAGAACGCGCTTGTCCTTCCAGACCTGGGTCATTTTCACCTTTTTGCCGAGGATGAACATGATTTATTCAATAAAAAACCGCTCAAGGCACAGCCCGAGCGATTCGGCTGTCCTTATGAAAACGCCCCTAACTGGAGTTCTGAGCGTCCATTAAAGAGACTCGGCTATTCTAGGGCAAACCGGGGAAAGTGTCAAATCTAAGGGCGCTTAAGCAGCGACCGGTCCTCTTCAGCGTCTTCCGAAAAGAAAAACCGCCTTATCGGCGGTTTTTCTTTCTAATGACTAGACGATCTTTATCCCTGCCTGCCTGCCGGCAGGCAGGTCGATATCTAGACTATCTTGATCTCAATATCTACTCCGGCGGGCAAGTTCAAGTTGCTCAAAGATTCTATTATCTTCTGGCTCGGGTTCAGGATGTCGATGAGCCGCTTGTGGACCCGGAGCTCGAACTGCTCCCGGGCGTCCTTATGAACGAAGGTCGAACGGTTCACCGTGTACCGCTTTATCTCGACCGGCAACGGAATGGGCCCGACCACGCGCGCATCGTTCCGCTCGGCGGTTTCGATTATCTGCCGCGCGGAATTATCGATGAGTTTGTGGTCGTACGCCTTGATGCGCAGTCGGATCTTCTGCGGGACGTCGGCTTCCTTGCGTTTCGCCATGAGGACTTGGTTCGAAGTTTATTTGAGTATCTTCGTCACGACGCCGGCGCCGACCGTCTTGCCGCCCTCGCGGATGGCGAAACGATCCTTTTCTTCCAATGCGACCGGGGCGATGAGCTTGGCGGTGAGCTTGACCGTGTCACCCGGCATGACCATCTCCGTGCCTTCGGGGAGGACGACCTCGCCCGTCACGTCGGTCGTGCGGATGTAGAACTGCGGTTTGTAGCCCTTGAAGAACGGGGTGTGCCGGCCGCCTTCCTCTTTGGACAGCACGTACACTTCGCACGTGAAATCTGTGTGCGGCGTAATGGAACCGGGCTTGGCCACGACTTGGCCGCGCTCCACGTCCTCTTTCTTCAAGCCGCGGAGAAGGATGCCAACGTTATCGCCAGCTAACCCCTCTTCCAAAAGCTTGTTGAACATTTCAATGCCGGTCACGACCGTCTTCTGGGTAGGCCTAAGACCGACGATCTCGACTTCCTCGTTGACCTTCACCTTTCCACGGCTCACGCGGCCGGTCACGACCGTACCGCGGCCTTCAATGGAGAAGATGTCCTCGATGGGCATCAGGAACGGCTTGTCGAGCTCGCGCACCGGCTCCGGGAAGTAATCATCCATCGCCTTCACGAGGTCCAAGATGCACTTTGCATCCGGATCGTCCGGCGAGGTCGCGTTCAGGGCCTTCAAGGCCGAGCCGCGGATGACCGGCGTCGCGTCACCGTCGAAGGAATATTTTTTGAGAAGCTCGCGAACCTCGGATTCAACGAGGTCGATGAGCTCCGGATCGTCCACCATATCGCACTTGTTAAGGAAGACGATGATGCGCGGCACGCCGACCTGGTGGGCCAGGAGAACGTGTTCGCGTGTCTGCGGCATCGGACCGTCCGTCGCCGCGACGACGAGCACCGCGCCGTCCATCTGGGCGGCCCCGGTGATCATGTTCTTGATGTAGTCGGCGTGGCCCGGCGCGTCGATGTGCGCGTAGTGCCGTTTCTCCGACTCGTATTCCGAATGGTGAAGGGCGATCGTGATGCCGCGCGCTTTCTCTTCCGGCGCGTTATCGATCTGGTCGACCCCTTCCGCCTTCTTGGCCAAGCCCTTTTTAAAAAGGACGCTCGTGATGGCCGCGGTCAAAGTTGTTTTGCCGTGGTCCACATGGCCGATGGTGCCCACGTTGACGTGGGGCTTGGTACGAACGAATTTTTCTTTCTCTGCCATAATTGTGGTTTTTTTGTTTGTATCTAGAGACGATTTTAGCCCCGCCTCACGGCTGCTTCGACCTGTTTATTTTTTTATCTTGGGTTATGACAAGTACCTAGTATAGATTTTTTCTGGGCTTTTTGTCAATCTAACCGTTCTATTTCACCTTGCCTTCAATGATAAGCTGCTCGATGTTCTTCGGGACGGGCTCGTAATTCGAGAATTCCATTGTGAAACTCCCGCGACCTTGGGTCATGGAACGAAGCTCTGTCGCATAACCGAACATCTCCGCGAGCGGTACTTTGGCGTCGATGACCTTCACGCTGCCCCGGTCGCCCAAGGCCTCGATGCGACCCCGGCGCGAGTTAACATCGCCGGTCACCTCGCCTAAGAAATCTGGCGGAATAAGGACCTGGACCTTCATGATAGGCTCGAGCACCACCGGTTTGGCTTTTTTCGCGGCATCCTGAAAAGCCATGGAACCAGCGATCTTGAAGGCCGCTTCCGATGAATCCACTTCGTGGAAAGAACCGTCATAAAGGGTCACCTCAACATCGATGACCGGATATTGAGCCAAGACACCCTTATCGATGGATTCTTTTACGCCCTTCTCGGTCGGACCGATGAACTCCTGCGGAATAACTCCGCCCTTGATGGCGTTAACGAACTCGAAGCCCTTGCCACGCTCGAGCGGCTGCACTCTGACCTTCACGTGGCCGTACTGGCCGCGGCCGCCGGACTGGCGGATGTACTTACCTTCGCCTTCCGCTTCGCCCTGAATGGTCTCCTTATAAGCGACCTGCGGCCGGCCGACATTGGCGAGCACACCGAACTCCCGTTTCATACGGTCCACGATGATGTCGAGGTGAAGCTCGCCCATGCCTTCGATGATGGTCTCGCCCGTCTCTTCGTCGCCCTTCACCCGGAAGGTCGGGTCCTCTTCGGCAAGACGCCGGAGAGCCACGCCCATCTTTTCTTGGTCGGCTTTCGTTTTCGGTTCGATACGGATGCCGATGACCGGCTCGGGGAAAGTTATCTTTTCCAAAATTATCGGCGCGGTCGGGTCAGCCAATGTGTCGCCCGTTGTCGTGTTCTTCAAGCCGACAATAGCCGCGATCTCGCCGGTGTAGACCTCGTCCACTTCTTCCCGCTGGTTGGCGTGCATCCGGACGATGCGCCCGATACGTTCCTGTTCGCCTTTCGTGGCGTTCACAACATACGAACCTTTCTTCAGAACACCGGCGTAAACGCGGAAGAAGGTGAGCGTGCCGACGAAAGGATCGGTCGCGATCTTAAAAGCCAAAGCCGTAAAGGGCTGGCTGTCGTCCGCAGGGCGGTTCAATTCCGCGCCCGTTTTCGGGTCCGTTCCCTTCACTGGCGGCAGGTCTAAAGGCGAAGGCAGATAGTCAACAACAGCGTCGAGAACAAGCTGAACGCCTTTGTTCTTCAAGGCCGAACCGGTAAAGACCGGCACCACCTTGTTCTCGATGGTCCCCTTCCGAAGAGCGCGCTTCAATTCGTCGAGCGGGACCTCTTGACCTTCGAGGTACTTTTCCATGACCGCGTCATCGCAGTCAGCGATCTTCTCAAGCAACGTATGCCGATATTCGGCGACCATCTTTTGCATGCCCGCCGGGATAGGGATCTCGATTATCTTCTCGCCATGTTCGCCCTGGAACTCGTAGGCCTTTTGAGTCAGGAGGTCGACAATGCCGGAAAAATCCGATTCGGTGCCGATGGGCAATTGCATCGCCACGGCATCCTTCGTTAGCCGGTCGTGGATGGAACCCAGGCTCTTCAAAAAATTACCGCCCATTCGGTCGAGCTTGTTGATGAAGCAGATGCGAGGCACATGATATTCATCCGCATAGTGCCAGTTCGTTTCGGATTGCGGCTCGACGCCAGCCACGCCGTCAAAAACAACAACGGCGCCGTCCAGAACGCGAAGCGAACGCTTCACCTCAACGGTGAAATCGATGTGCCCCGGCGTATCTATGAGATTTATGCGGTGTTCTCGCGCCTTCGCGCCCTTGTCGTAGGTCGGAATCCAGAAAGCGGTCGTGGCGGCCGAGGTGATGGTAATGCCGCGCTCGCGCTCCTGCTCCATCCAATCCATAACCGTGTCGCCGGTGTGCACTTCGCCGATCTTATGAGAAACACCGGTGTAAAAAAGGACTCGCTCGGAAACGGTCGTTTTGCCAGCGTCGATGTGGGCAACGATGCCGATGTTCCTGATTTTTTCGATTGGATATTGCCTGGCCATAGCGACGTTAAAGAGCGGTTCGGTTCGTGACCGTGAAAAAGTTCTTTATTATCGGACGAAGTGAGCGAAGGCTCGGTTGGCTTCGGCCATCCGGTGCGTGTCTTGTTTCTTTTTGATGGCCGCGCCTTCGTTCTTGGAGGCGGCGATAAGTTCGTCAGCCAGCTTCAAAGCCATTCCCTTACCTTTCTTCGATCGGGCCGCCGCGATTATCCAGCGAAGCCCCAAAATGAAGCGCCGTTCCGGCCGAACCTCCCGCGGGACTTGATAGTTCGCACCACCGACGCGCTTCGAGGCGACCTCGACGACGGGCATGGCGTTTTCCATCGCTTTTTCAAAAACGGAGACCGGATCCTGCTTTGTTTCTTTTTCTATACGAGAGAATGCATCCGAGACCAAACGCTCGGCCACGGACTTTTTGCCGTCCCGCATCAGGTAATTGGTAAGGCGCGCCACATCAACGCGCCCGAACCGCAGGTCGGGAGCATAATGTTTGGCATGGACACGCTTCTTTCTCATATCCTTATTGCTTTGCGCGCTTCGCGCCGTATTTTGAGCGCTGCTGTTTCCTGTCCGCCACGCCGGTCGTGTCGAGAACGCCCCGGACAACGTGGTAACGAACACCAGGCAGGTCCTTTACGCGGCCGCCGCGGATAACAACAATAGAGTGCTCCTGAAGATTGTGGCCCTCGCCCGGGATATAGGCGGTCGTTTCCATACCGTTCGTTAACCGGACACGCGCCACTTTCCGGAGGGCCGAGTTAGGCTTTTTTGGAGTGGTCGTAAAGACTTTGAGGCAAACGCCGCGCTTAAAAGGCGAAGCGGAATTTACCGGGCGATTCTTAAGCGTATTGAAATAGTACGACAAAGCCGGCGACTTGGTCTTCGCCCGAGCGGTCGCACGACCGCGCTTGATGAGTTGTCTGATGGTCGGCATAAAAAACGTCCTCTCGAAGAGGCCCGGGTATTCTATAGGGAAAACGCGGTCTGTGTCAACTTCATCGCCTAGCGTCAAACACCCGGGGGGATACCCAAAAGCACGCTCGTCAGACCGTCTATTATAGGAGCGATCAAGCCGAATCCAAAAAAAACGAAAACGATGACCAATATAAGACCGTAGCGTTCCAGAAATCGCATCGTCTGCCAACCGATGGTCGTCGCCGGCAAAAAGGCAAAAAGAACCTTCGAGCCGTCCAGGGGCGGCAGCGGTACAAGATTGAAAATGGCCAGAACCACGTTGACCTTGACGATGATAACGAAAAGCAAAAGGAGC
>DATJQA010000050.1:0-2013 GCA_035506115.1 Minisyncoccota bacterium
GGCAGATAAGGAATAGGTTGTTTTCCGAGGTTCGCCTGCTCGCCATTGCCCAGCTTTTTCTCTACGCCGGGCTCGGCCTGGCCATCATTTTCGCTGTTTTTCTGTTCTATGTGCTTTCTGTCAACGTAGATCGCGCTTTGGATAGACGCGCCACTGAAAAAGCTCTCCAAACGGTCGATCAAAGCTCCACTTCTCCTCAGCTATGAATAAACTGGGGCGTTTCGTCTTCCTCGGCATAATCCTGACCACCTTTGCCGGAGGATTTTTTGGCTTAACCCTCCGAACGTTCGGGGCGAGCGGCGTCTCGAAGATCATTAATTACCAGGGACGCCTTTACGACTCTAACGGAAACCTAGTCGGCGGAGCGGGCACAACCTACTGCTTCCGGTTTTCCATCTATGATGCGCCTACGGGTGGCACAAAGCTTTGGCCGAGCGGAACTCCGGCCGAAATGACCACGACCGTCCGCCTTGGTGTTTTCAATCTCGGCGTCGGCGACACAGCCCAGGGCGGCGACCCCCTGACCTACGACTTCCAAAGCAATGATACGACCTATTTGAACATCGATGTCGCTACCTCAAGCGGCAGCTGCAGCACTTTCCAAACCCTTCTCCCCCGTCAACGCATCACCGCGAGCGGCTACGCCATAAATGCCGGCACGGTCGGCGGCTACGCCGCCTCACAGATAGCAAGCGGGGACGAGATACCTGTTCTTTCTTCCGGCAACCTCACGCTCGGCGGCGTGAACCCACAAATAAATGCGACCGGCACGAACACTCTTACTCTCCAAGGCGGCACCGGCACCGGCGCTATCCAGTTCTTCAATTCTTCGAACTACGTGAGCGCGACGGGGAGTGCCGCCTTTGCCGGCAACTTCGTCATCAGCGGGACGACTGGCCTTCAGGGATTGACCTTCGGGAACGCCACCGGCACCGGCAGCTTCAGCGCGGCGGCTATAAATAACACGCCGATCGGCGCCGACGGCGCCGCGACCGGCATCTTCACGAACGCCACGACGACCGGCGCTTTCACGGCCCAAGGCGCTGGCCGTTTTGAAAGCGGCCTCTCCGTCTTCGGCGACAGCACTTCAAGTGCCGGCTATGCACTCACGGCGAGCGACCCTCAAAGCACCGCCCTGTTCTCGGTCCGGAACGACGGTCTCATTACCATCGGGAAATCATCTGGAAACAGCACTGTTATTATCGGAACGGGCGGTGACCAAAACACTATCAATATCGGGGGCGGCTCGGGCGGTGACAGTATAACCATCGGCACAAGTTCAGCTGCTACGTTCCTGAGCATCTGGTCCGGCGTCACTTCGACCACGCCTTTCGTCTTCCAGGCGCCCAATCTAACCGGCGGCTTCGCCTGGCAACTCCTCGGCCCGGCTGGCGTGCCGCTCTTCGCCGTCGGCCGGAGCGCGAACGGTGCTCTTGATTATTCCCGCGTTGCGGTCGGAACGACCTCGACCCTCGACCAGTTCTTCGTCGCCGGTCGCATAAACTCTTCCTGGCGTGTCTTCGAGCGTGAATTGATGCAAACTTGCGCCCCAACTGCCGACCTCACGACCGACACCGCGAACATCTGCGGTTTGTACTTTGATCAAAGTACGGATGGCGCGGTCCTGGCTCGGACCGCCTCGACGGACGGCTTACGTCTTGAATCCGGATACACGAACGCCACTTCTGGCGTCGGTGCGGCCCTCGGCTCGGGCGGACCGATGGGTTTCGGCGTTTCGAACAATCCTGTTCTCGAAGCCCGCCTCGGACTTGCGAGCGGCCTCGCAGACCACCGCATTTCGATCGGCTTTACCGATCGACCCATCGGTGGCAGCGTGACCGTGGAACCGACAAATGGTGTCTTCTTCGTCGCATCAACGACGGGGAATTGGCAAGCGGTGACGTTGGACAACGGCTCGGCCACTTTTTCTGACACCGGCGTTGCCGCTTCGACCACCGCTCTTAAACTTTTCCGCATCGAAGCCGAAACGAGCACGACCCGCTTCTATATAGA
>DATJQA010000051.1:0-13991 GCA_035506115.1 Minisyncoccota bacterium
TGAAAATCTCAGACCAACCGAAGTCCGTGTCGAAATAGAAAAACTCTTACAAAAAAGTCATGACCCTCAAGATTGGTGATAAAGCGCCGGATTTTAAGCTGGAGGACCAGAACGGCCAGACGCACACGCTCGCGTACCACCGCGGTTCGTGGGTCCTCATCTATTTTTATCCGAAGGATATGACGCCGGGCTGTACCAAAGAGGCCTGCGCTGTTCAAGCGGCTTTCCCGAAGTTCGGAAAATTAAAAGCCCAGGTCTTTGGCGTGAGCGTGGATTCGGTGGCGAGCCATAAGAAGTTTGCTGCCGCCTATAAATTGAAGTTTCCGCTTCTCGCCGATACGGAGAAAGAAATGGTTTCGGCTTACGGCGTTTGGGGCAAGAAGAAGTTCATGGGCCGAGAATATATGGGCACGAAGCGGATGTCGTTCCTCATCGACCCTGCGGGCCGCATCGCGAAGATCTATGAGGAGGTGAAACCGTCGGAACATCCCGAAGAAGTCCTTCGAGACCTCGCCGTCCTTCAAAAGGAAAAGAAGGTATAATGGTTCGTATGGACAATACCGATCTGACGAAAAAGAAATGCGTGCCCTGTGAGGGCGGCGTGCCGCCGATGGAGGCGCCGCAGATAAAAGAGTACATGGCGAAGCTCAAGACCGGCTGGCTGGCTCTGCCGCCGCTTGCCGCAGCGGGGGAAGATTCGGCGCTCGCTGGCAGCCCAAAGAAGATACGCAAGGAATACAAATTCAAGAATTTTGAGGAGGCGATGGCGTTCGTTAACAAGGTGGCGGAGATAGCGCAGAAAGATGACCACCATCCGGATATTCACGTTTTTTATAACCGCGTGCAGTTAGAGCTTTGGACGCACGCCATCGGAGGCCTTTCCGAGAACGACTTTATTGTGGCGGCGAAAGTGGACGCCTTGGGATAGTTGGCCCTAAAAAAGTACGAGGCCCCGCGAGTCTCACGTTGAGACTGCGGGGCCTGTGGTTCGCGCCGGCCTACCTACCGAAGGTAGGACAGGCGCATGAGGGAGCGGGGGAGGCCGTGCTGGCCGCCACCGGCCATGACGAACTGCTTCTCGGGCAGCTGCGCCGCGGTTTCCGCGGCGGCCTGCTCCTCGGCAGCGATGAGGAGCTCCTCCGGCGTCATCAGGTCCGCCGGGACGTGCGCGTCCGGGTGGGGGACGTGGCGGCCGCGGGCGCGGCGCTCGTCCTCGCGCACCTCCGGCAGGAAGGTTCTCGAGGTGGCGTAGGTCTGCATCTCGGGCCTCTTGGAGCGCTCCGGATGGGGCCTCCTCGACGACTCGGTCACGAACGTGCCTCCTAGGCAGGTGTGGCAGCAGCAATCATCAGGATGCGGCGGCTTCGGCATTGGGAATCCTCCTCCCGAACGTTGTTGTACGGCAAAAACTGCGGTACTGCTATATACAATTATACCGAATAGGTCTTAAAAGTCAATATCCAGTGTGGATAACCTAAAAAAGGTACAATAGGTGTCTGGTCGGGAGATATCGGTCGCCCGGCCATAATCATCAAATTATTTAAAACATGGCACACGAGCTGCCAAAATTAACCTACGCGTACGATGCGCTCGAACCGTTCATCGACGCGCGCACGATGGAGATCCACTGGTCGAAACATCACCAAACGTACGTCAACAAACTGAACGAAGCCATCACCGGCCATTCGGATCTCGCGGCGAAGTCGGCGCTCGACCTAATCGCTCATCTCGAGACCGTACCGGACGCGGTGCGAGGTGCCGTCCGGAACTTCGGTGGCGGTCATTACAACCATTCATTCTTTTGGACGGTCATGGGAAAAGAAGGGCGTGGCGAACCGACCGGCGCGCTCAAAGATGCCATTACAGAAGAGTTCGGCGGCTTCGATAAGTTCCGCGAACAATTCACGAAGATCGCGAACAGCGGTTTCGGCTCCGGTTGGGCGTGGCTTGTGAAAGACAAGGACGGAAAGCTTGCTATCCAATGGACGCCGAACCAGGACAGTCCCGTCTCGCAGAGTCTTTTACCGGTCGTTGTTCTTGATGCCTGGGAACACGCCTATTACCTGAAATACCAGAACCGCCGGCCGGAATATGTCGAGGCCTGGTGGAACGTGGTCGA
Organism: Minisyncoccota bacterium; assembly: GCA_035506115.1. Taxonomy (GTDB): domain Bacteria; phylum Patescibacteriota; class Minisyncoccia; order UBA6257; family 2-01-FULL-56-20; genus DATJQA01. The sequence goes on from DATJQA010000051.1 coordinate 2,120, forward strand.
CTGGAAAGCGGCGGAAAAGCGCTATAAGGGAGAATTGTTCAAAATATAAGGATTTCCTGTCCTTTCCGGGCAATCCACAGCCCCCATTGCGGCCCGATAGAGAAGTGGTACTATAAAAGGGCTGTAAATAAAGAGAAGCGCGACGTGTGAGGCGTCGCGTTTTTCTTTATTTTTATCAGCTAGTATTTGTTCCGCGCGCTTTTTTTCTGGAGCTTAAGATGTCCAGGAGTGCGGTGTAAAGTTTTCGGTATTCATCATATTTCGTCTTTTCTGCGCTCGCTTCGCTTGTCGTCGGTTTATGGCCCGTCTTAACTAGTTCTTCTTTCGTTTCGCCTATAGCGTTAAGACCGAGCTGGCGTATCTCTGAAGCCGCGGCGATTATCTTTTCTTCCGGCCAAGGTTCACCGTTCTTTTCAGCCTCAGATGCTTCTTCGACGACCTTCTCTGATTCGGAGAGGTCCTTAGCGAAATAGCGGAATTCCATTTGTTCTGGCATATGGATATCTTCGGGAATTTCAGGCGCTTTGGCAAGGTTTGACCGGCTGATGGCTTCGTTATAATCTGCCATCAGCGCGTCGCGCTAAGGAGGCCGCAATGGATCCTTTCGACCGACTGTTCGGTTATCTGGAGCGGCTCAAGAGAGAAAAGCAGCTGCTCCTCATGTTCGCTCTCGCCCTGGTGGCGCTCATCGGTGCCGCGGCGGGCTACCACACGCTCCGCTAGGAACTTCAGCGTGCCGGGAAGATACCGGCCCTGCGTAAAAGGTCTCACCTTGCGCGGGGCCTTTTATGTTCACCGTGCTACAATGGGGGCGTTATGGATAAGGACCGGAAAGATATAAAACTCACGCCGGAACAGTATCGGGCGCTTCTTAAGAGCTACCTGATCGGCAATCTTGTTCAGGAAGATATCCTTGGGGCGAAGAATAAGGAAGTCGGAAGACTTCATGTTCTGGAGTCTTATCTTTTATCTTTCGCCGGCGATTTTAAGGCCGAGGACCTGGTTGAGCTCAAAAAAGATGAACTTTTGCCGAGTCAGGAATTCGAGAACGACTGCAGTGCCGCTCTCGATGATTACGACGAGCATCAGTTTTGGTACCGCTTGGCCCAAGATCTGGCCGAACGAGATTTCCGGGAATCAGCGACAATCTCTGAGTGGCGGGCAACCGAAGCGAGCGGCTTGATGCCCGATCGAGTCAAGACATTGCACGATAAGTATCATGAGGAGTTCGACAAGCGCGGTTTAGAGAAATTGCGCCTGAGCGATTCAGAAAAAACCGTGGCCGAATGACGCGGAAGGATTTCGAAAAACTTATTACCGGCGCAGTCGCTGCTATTCCGGAAAAATTCCGGGCGAAGCTCGAGAACGTGGTTTTTATTAGGGAGGATGAGCCATCGGCAGAGCAGCTTGAAGAGAACGGCGTACCGTCGGACGAGACGCTCCTCGGTCTTTTCGAGGGCGTGACGCTCGGCGACCGAGGGAGTGGTCCGTGGGAGTTGCCGAGTCGCATCGTTATTTTTCAAGGGCCGGCCGAGGCCGAGGCCGAAGATACCGGCTTGTCCGTTGCCGAAGTCGTCCAAGACACCGTTTGGCACGAAGTGGCGCACTATCTTGGCATGGACGAACACGAGGTCCGGGCCTCTGAAAAGCGGCGGAAGAAAAGGTATAATCATTGATAATATGTCCTGGTCATACATCCTCATCCCGCTTCTGACGCTCGCCGTCTCGCTTGGCGGAAGTTCGTTCACTTCGGGAGGCATTGGCTCTGGCTGGTACGACAAGCTCGTAAAGCCTTCTTGGACGCCGCCCGGCTGGGTCATCGGCATTGTTTGGACGACCATCTTCATCCTCGCGGCGATTTCGGCCATTTTGGTCTGGAACGGGATGCCACGTTCGAACGTGTTTTGGTTCATCATCATGCTTTTCCTATTGAACGGGCTTTTGAACGTTTTCTGGAGCTATCTTTTCTTCGGCGCGCCGCATGCCCTGGGATGGGCGACTCTCGAGGCCGCCGTGCTCGATCTTAGCGTCATTGCGCTCGTTGTTCTAATTTGGCCGTTCTCTCGGCTGGCTGCCGGACTGCTCATGCCATATGCTGCCTGGGTGGCTTTTGCGACCTATCTTACCTCGGTCGTTTGGCATCTGAATAATTAAGAACAAAATGGATACCGCTCCGAAAGACATTCCTGGATCCGTGAAAGCCGGCGAAGCGTTCCTGCTGGATGTGCGTACCGATGAAGAGTGGGCGGAAAGCCACGCCGAAGGCGCTGTTCAAATGGAACTGATGCGTATCTTGCAGGATGGCGAGGTTCCGGACGTGCCAAAAGATAAGACCATCTATATCTATTGTCATTCCGGCAATCGGGCCGGGATGGCTCAGCAGGCTTTGCGAGACAATGGCTTCGTGAACGCCTTGAGCATTGGCGGTCTGGGTGATTGGCAAATGCTGGGCGGAAAGATAGTGAAAGACGGAGCGAAATGAGGGGATATCGTTCGTTTGCGGCGTCATAATCATCCGCTATACTGATATCTCCCCGCTGAAGCGGGAATGTAATGGCAACTCGAAAGAAGGACAGAATATATTATTTCGACCACGCCGCCACGACGCCGCTTGACCCGCGCGTTTTCGCGGCGATGCGACCTCACTTCTCGGATGGATATGGTAATCCGGCGAACCTTTACGCTCTGGGCCGGAGCGCGCGGACAGCCATCACAAAAGCGACGGCTCAGATAACAGATGCGTTCGGTGCCCGGCCGGGAGAGTTCGTTTATACTGGTTCGGCAACGGAAGCGGACAATCTGGCCATTCAGGGCGTAGCCCGCGCAAACAAACATCTCGGCAACAAGATAATCGTTTCTAATGTTGAACACAAAGGTATTTTGGCTGTCTGTCGCGCGCTCGAGAAGGAGGGCTTCGAGACGGTCGAGTTGCCGGTCGGACCGGACGCGCTCGTTCATCCGGAGGACCTCGAAAGAGCGCTCGATGAGCGGACCATTCTTGTTTCCATCACTTCGGCTGACAGTGAAACGGGTACGCTTCAGCTCATCGCCGAACTCGGGGCGGTCATAAATAAATTTCGCGAAGAAAATAAACGGGCGGTGCCTTATTTTCATACGGACGCGAGCCAGGCGGCGCCGTACGTGGACTTGAATGTCGATAAGCTTGGCGTGGATCTCCTGACGCTTTCGGCTCACAAGATGAACGGCCCGAAGGGCATCGGCGGCCTTTACGTGCGCCGCGGCGTTGCTATTCAGCCTATTATCTATGGTGGCGGTCAGCAGGGCCGCCTGCGCTCCGGAACGGAGAACGTGCCAGCTATCGTCGGTTTTGGGGCAGCCATGGCTATTGCCGTCAAAGAGCAGAAAAAAGAAAATGCCAGACTTGCCGGTCTGCGGGACCGACTGGAAAAGGGCATTATGAGGAATATTCCTAAGGTCGTTCTGAACGGCAATCCAAAACGACGCCTGCCGAATTTTTTGAACGTTTCTATTCTCGATATCGAAGGCGAGGCGATGCTTCTCTATCTCGACGAAAAGCACATTGTCGTGAACACCGGCTCGGCCTGTAATTCCGAGAGCTTAGAGCCGTCCTACGTGCTCGTCGCACTCGGGCGGCCCTACGAGTTCGTCCACGGCAGTATTCGTTTCACGCTCGGGAAAGACACGACGACCGAGGACGTGGATTATGTGGTCAAGGAACTGCCAGCCATCGTGACCATTCTCCGGCGAGTTTCACCCCTCAACTTAACGACCGATATGAAGAGCGCGATGTCTCAGCCCAAGGCCTTTATCGGCGGGCAGACGCCGCACTTCCTAAGAAAGAAGAAATAGGCGACATGAAGATCTATTTTGCCGGGCCATTGTTTAGCGAAGCGGAAAAGAAATTCAATCAAGAACTAACAAAGAAGCTAGAATCGACTGGATTTGATGTATTTCTTCCTCAAAGAGATGGCGTGGAAAGAGATAAACCACCCTATGACACAATGGAGCCGGATGAACGGAGAAAAGCGATGTTCGAGCTTGATCGGAAGCACATTTTCGAGTCCGACGTATTTCTTATCGTTCTTGATGGCAGAGTTCCCGATGAAGGTGCGTGCGTAGAATTAGGTATCGCATATGCGCAAAAACATATCGAAAATAATAAAAAGATATTGGTCGGCCTCCAGACCGATAGTCGTGCCGCCTTTCTGGGGTCGAAGTTGAATCCGATGTTGAAAGTTCCATTGGACCACATTGCGAACGACGAGAAAGAACTATTCGATTTTTTGGAAACACAAAAATAACATCAAGAACATCATGCCGAAAACCGCTGTTCGCTCGAAAGCTGTGCCGAAATTGAAAGTGGCCCCAAAGAAGAAGGCTGTCGTGAAGAAGCGCGCCAAGCCCGACGTCGTCAATAAGAACGTCGGCGAGACCTGGGCGTACACCGATATCGTTAAAAGCCACTTCTTCAATCCGCAGAACTTGTTGTGGGAAATGCCGGATCCGGCTGTGGCGGCCACGTTCGATGCGGAGGGGATGGTCGGCTCGCCGGCTTGCGGTGATGTGATGCGGGTGTGGCTGAAGATCGATCCGAAAAGCGATCGCGTCAAAGAGTTCAAATGGCGGACGTTCGGCTGCGCCTCGGCTATCGCGGCGACCTCGATGCTTTCGGTTATCGTGGTCGAGAACGAGGGAATGAAAATAGACGAAGCCATGAAGCTCCGCCCGCAGGACATTATGAAGCGCCTCGGCGGCTTGCCGGACCGAAAAATTCACTGCTCGGTCTTGGGTGATAAGGCCCTCCGGGCGGCCCTGAACGACTGGTTCAAGAAGACCGGCCAGCTGGACCGTATTGTGGTCGAAGGCACGAAGATAATCGACCCAGCCACTAAGGTGACGGAGGCAGATATCGAGGAGGCGGTTCTGGAGGGCGCCGTGACGCTAGATGACGTCCAGAAGCGGACGAAGGTGGCTATCGGCAATCCCGACATCGTACCCCAGGTTGAACAGCTCATCCGGTTCTACCGGGAAAAATATTATGGCCCGGATGGAAAATAAAGACACGCGGCCGGTCGAAGTGCGCGCGGAGGAGTTACTCGCTAAGGTCCGGCCGTATATCCAAATGCACAGCGGCGATGTTCAGCTTTTAAGCGTGAAGAACGGTGTCGCCACCCTGAAGATATACGGCGCGTGCGTCGGTTGCGGCTTGGCGGATATGACTTATAATAAGATGATAGGCGGGCTTCTGAAGCAGGAGCTCCCGGAAATAAAACAAGTCGTCTTAGAATCATAAGCCACCTCATATGGCCAATTTAAAAGAATATCCGCGGAGTAAGCCGGAGTCGAAGATTTCCAAGATCGTCATTGATCGCGACTTATGCATCGGCGCGGCCTCATGCATCGCCGTCGCCGGCGCGACCTACGAGCTCGATAACGAGAACAAGGTGGTCGTCATCATGCCGGACGGCGCGAACACTGTGGATGACGACACGCTTATCCTCTCGGCCGAATCTTGCCCGACGAAAGCCATTTTTCTGTACGACAAAGAGGGAAAACAGATCTTCCCGAAATAAGCTCCGGGCTTTTGTTGAACATGGAAACCTACAAATATGTCATTGTGGGCGGCGGCGTGGCGGGCGTGACCGCGGCCGAGACCATCCGCCAGAACGATAAGGAGGGGACGCTCGCTATTGTGAGCGACGAACCGTATCCGCTCTATTCGCGCGTCATGCTGTCGAAGCCGACGTTCTTCCTCGGGAAGATTCCCTTCGATTCCATTTATCTTAAAAAACCCGAGTGGTACACGGAGAATAAGATAGCGTATATTACCGGCAAGAAAGCGACCTCGCTTGCACCGCTGCCGAAGACCCTCACCCTCTCGGACGGCTCGCAGATCGGCTATGAGAAGCTTCTATTGGCCGTCGGCGTTGATGCCCGACCATGGGGTATCCTTGGTTCGGAAAGGAGGGGCGTTCATTATCTCCGGACGCTCGATCACGGCCGCGGCGTCATCGAACACATCAAAACAGCGAAGAAGGCTATCGTGATCGGCGGCGGTTTCATTGGTTTCGAAATGGCCGACATGCTCCATATGGCCGGCCTCGAAGTGACGATGCTTCTCAGGGAAAAATATTTTTGGGAACCAACGCTTGACGAAAATTCCGGCCGAATGATAGAAGATGCCCTGAAAAAAGGCGGCGTCACCATCCGCTACGAGACCGAAGTGGCTGAAGTATTAGGCGGCGAAAACGTTGAAGGCGTGAAGCTGAAGGACAGCTCGACGCTCGCTTGCGACCTCATTATGTGCGGCATCGGCGTGACGTATCCTATCGAATGGCTGCGGCCGTCTCTGAAGCTCAGCCGCGGCATCATGGCGGACGAGTATCTCATGACGAACGCGCCGGACGTCTGGACGGCAGGAGACGTGGCCGAATATCATGACGTCCTCCTCGGCGAGACCGTCCTCATGGGCAACTGGGTGAACGCCCGCGAGCAAGGCCGCGTGGCGGCGCTTAATATGCTCGGTCAGAAGACGATCTTCAAGTTCATTTCCTTCTACACGACGCAGGGGATGGGCATCTCCATCGCTTTCGTCGGCGATACGCGCGTGACGCCGGACCGCACCATTATTACGCGCGGTTCGCCGGAGGCGAATTCTTATGGTCGGCTGATCCTCATGGGCGGCAAAGTGCTTGGGGCGACGCTTATCAACCGGACGAAAGAAATGAACGCTATCTCGCGCCTCATCGACCACAATGTGGACGTTTCGGCGCATCACGCCGAACTGGCGGATGCGAATTTCGAGCTGATGAAGCTGATGCCGAAGTAGGACGATAGCAGTATAATAGAACCATGGCGAGTAAGTACCGTAACAACGAGGAGCCACTTGTTACGAGGATTATGGCCTATTGTTTGGTGCTTTATGCGCTTTTATTTATTGGCGCCCTAAATAGTGGTCCGAACGGTATCGTCGTGTGGTTGATATACGGCGTTGTTATCTTTGGAACCTGGATGGGTGTTAAACTGGCATATTGGTACTGGACAGATCGAGCTTTTTATAAGCACCTCGACGATCTATTGGTTAAAATTAATGAAAAGGGATTAAGAGAATATATAAATAATTTTATTAATAGATTCAGCATTCAATCATCTAAGAAATCATCATGGTCTTTTCGAGGACACAATATTGATTGGGATAGGATCAAAGACCTTGAAGACTATCTCTTAGAACAGGGAATACCGCTTCGAAATAGCGATAAAGAAAAAGATATATATATTCTCTTGCGCCATTATATTCAGACAAAGGAGGAGGCGGTAACTCGGGAAAGTATCAAGTTAGCCCCACAGAATTATTCTATGCTCAGTGGCACGGAATTCGAGAAGCTCCTTTATCGATTATTTGAGGCGATGGGATACAGGGTGGAGCATATCGGACATAGTGGTGATCAGGGGGGTGATCTTATAGCAAATAAAGACGGAGAACGAATTTTAATTCAAGCGAAGTGTTATCGGGATTGGTCGGTTGGGAACGCAGCCGTTCAGCAGGTCGTTGGGGCGATAAAATATTACGATTGCAATAAATCGATGGTTGTAAGTACTTCGGAAAATTTTACTAACGAGGCCATAGCTCTTGCGCAGGCAAATAATACAGAACTTGTTTCGAGAGCCAGATTATCTGAATTATTACTTCAGTATTTACACGAGAACTGGGGTTAACGATTCCATCAATAATTAATTTAGCCGAACTGGCGGATGCGAATTTCGAACTCACCAGCTTGGTACCAAGGTAGCGACAATAAAAATGCGTAAGGCCCGGGTGGTGCGAAACCACCTGGGCCTTGGGACGCCGGCGCTTGTACTAGGACGCCGGCACAATGTGCTCGATGTCCGTGACTTGACCGCCCTTGGACAAGGCGAACCGGTAACGCTCGAGCAACTTCTTGCCCTTGAGAACTTCGAGGAAGACCAGCACGTACCCGTCCTCGCCTTCCCGCAAGTCGAGGTCGGCCAGGTGGGACACGACCCGGCAGGTGGCCGTGAACGGAGAGCCGCTTCTCTGGAAGACCTTGCTGTTGCAGAAGTCGGATTCGTTCGTCGACGTCGTGTCGAAGGCCGTCTTCTGAACGCCGATTGCGACCTCTATCGCGACCGGGTCGAGAAAGGCGTGCAGATTCTCAAGCTTCGTGATGTCGACGACGCCTCCGACCAGGAACACCAGAGCGGCGATGACAGCCAGCGCGCCCATGGGGGACAGCTGAGACAGATTCCTCTCCATCTTTTCGTCTCCTTTGAAGGTCTTGCGCGAACCCCAGAGGGGTTACGCACTGACCGTCATATTATAACAAATATATACAAAAGTCAAGTATGGGTCGCTGACGCTGCTATGCCAGCAAAACCCTTGCGTCCACGACGTGCGTGTCATGGTCGTTCACAATAACCGGATTCAGATCAATTTCAGCTATCTTAGGGTTTGCGAGGGCGAGCTTCGAGAGGTTCACGATGATGTCCGCGAGAGCAGTGAAGTTCACGGACTTTTCGCCCCGCAGGCCTTTTAAGACAGCGACGCCTTTTATCTCTTCGAGCATCGCCTTGGCCGCCGCTTCATCCACGGGCGCCACGCGGAGCGAAGTATCTTTCATCGCTTCAACGAAGATGCCGCCCAAACCAAAAACAATGACCGGTCCGAAGACGGGGTCGCGTTTCATCCCGATGATGACCTCGCGGCCTTTCCGCATCGGCTGGACGACCATCCCGTCTATTTTCGAGTGAACATACGAGCGTTTAATGTTCTTCGCGATAGCGTCCCAGGCCTCACCGAGCGCCGCAACACCGGGTAAGTTGAGCATGACGCCGCCCGCATCCGTTTTATGGACAATGTCCGCCGAAATAGCTTTGAGCGCGTACGGTCCCGGCTCGAGCTTTTGGATGGCGCCCGTCAAGAGGTCCTTGTTCTTCACAAAGACGCCGTCCACGGGAATGTGGTGGTGTTTCATCAGAGCCATGATGGTCGGATAGACCATCTGCTTCGGCAGAGCGACGTGTTTCAGATGCGTTTTGAACGGCAGGTGCTTCGGCCGGCGCGGCAGGTTCGAGGCCAGCGCTTCCAGAGCTTCGACGACATCTATTGGAAAATCGAAATTCACCAGACTCTTGGCCCGGAGCGCCGCGAGGCCTTTCTCTATGGTCGGTCCACCCAGGAAGACGGGCAGGACGGGTTTTTCTTTGGCATATTCGGCAAGGACTTCGGCCGTCAGTTCCGTTTCCGTCATCATTTGGGGCGTGAGGATGACGATAATGGCATCCACGCCTTTATCTGCCACCAGGGCTTTGAGGGCGACCTCATAGCGCATGGCCGGGGCGTCGCCGATGATATCCACCGGATTTCCGACGGCGGCCATTTCCGGCAGCGTGAAGTGAAGGTTATCGGTTGTCGTCTGGGAAAGTTCGGCAAGCGAGAGCGTGGGCGAAGAGTCCACGAGATCAGCGGCCACGACGGACGGGCCACCGCCGTTCGTCAAAATGGCGATACGAAGAAGCGGCTTCCGGTGGCCGAGATGGAAAAGTTTGGCGAGGTCGTAAAGTTCGCGGATGGTCTCGACGACGATGGCGCCGCTCGCGCGACAGGCGGCCGTGAAAGCGGCGTTCTCCGGCGCGAGCGAACCCGTGTGCGACATAACGGCCCGCGCCCCGCCGGCGCTGCGGCCGGCTTTGAGGATAACGACCGGTTTCTTAGCCGTGACGGCCGCGAGGCGTTCCATAAAGCGCGGCCCGTCCGTGATGTGTTCGAGATAGAGAAGGACGGCCGTCGTGCGAAAATCGCTCGCCATTCTTTCGAGAAGGTCGAGTTCGGTGAGGCCGGCTTCGTTGCCCAAACTGACGAAGGCCGAGAAGCCGATGCCTTGAGTCTCCGCCCAATCAAGCATAGCCGTGCCAAGCGCACCGGATTGGGAGATGAAAGCGATGTTACCGCGGAGCGGTTTTTGGGCGGCGAAAGAAGCGTTCAGGTCGCTCTGCGTATCGATGAGGCCGAGACAGTTCGGACCGAGGACAGTTATCTTATATTTTTTTGCGACGCGGACAAGCTCGTCTTCCAAAGCTTTGCCGGTCGGACCTATCTCCTTGAAACCGGCGGAGACGATGATAGCGAAGGGGATTTTTTTCCGGCCGACCTCTGTCAGGACATTGGCGACGAATTCCGCCCGGACGGCGATAACAGCCAAGTCGACGGCTTTCGGAACGTCGAGGACGGACTTGTAGGCCTTGAGGCCGAGAATGGTCTCGTGGCCGGGATTCACCGGGTAGATGGTCCGCTGTTTGCCCGCCATCAGGTTCGAAAGGAGCGCGAAACCGACCTTGCCCTTGTCCGGCGTCGCGCCGATAAGGGCTACCGATTCAGGATCGAATAATTTTTCCCACGCGGGCCTGGCCATATTAGCCGTGCACTTCGTCCTCGAAAGTCGGTTTAGAGACGTCGTAGAAGATGCCGAGCGGGGTGCGGTCGCCGCCTTCCGTCACTTTGGCGATAGCCGCGGCCCGGTCCGTCTTTGGGAAATCCTCCGGGATCCAGTAGACATGCTCTTTATAGAAATCGCGCGTGTCGTAGAAGGTGATGCAGGGTTGGATGATATCCACGAAAGAGAAACCCTTGTGGGCGATGGCGGCTTTCATGATGCGCTTCGTCCCGGCGATGTCCTGGGCGAAGGTGCGGGCGACGAAGGTCGCGCCGACCGCGAGCATCGTGAGGAGGGGATTCAGCGGCTCTTCCACGGTGCCGGCCGGCGTCGAGCGGCCCTTGAACCCTTTAGGGCTTAAAGGCGTCGCCTGGCCGGTCGTGAGAGCAAAGACCTGGTTGTCGTGGATGAAAAGGTTCACGTCCGAGTTCCGGCGGGCGACGTGGACCAAGTGCTCCATGCCTTCATCGAACGAATCGCCGTCGCCGGAGAAGCCGACGACCGTGAGGCCGGGGTTCGCAAGTTTGATGCCGGTCATCGAGGGAATAAGCCGGCCGTGGAGCGAAGTGTAGGTGTTCGTCTGGAGATAATCCGTTATCTTGCCGTGGCAGCCGATGCCGGCGACCGAGACGAGGTTTTCCAGTTTCATTTCACCGGCATTCACCATTTCCGTCACGAGCTGGCGGTAGGCGACGAGGATCTGGCTGTTTGGGCAGCCGGGGCACCAGGTTATCTTTGCGGATGATGAAAGATTGAGCTGTTCCATGGGATTATGTTTAGAGATCACGTTTTGACATGTTTCAGTCGAGAGATGGTCGTAACGATGATGAAATTTATTAAAAGTACGATCAAAATCGAGATTATCATAGCAACAAACATTCCATTTTGTGTGGGGAGAACATAATCAGGAGCAACCTTAACTAAGCCGAGCTGAGATAAAATACTATTCGCATTATGGGGGGATTGAATAATAGCCATTAATCCTATTACGAAATAACCAGGAAAGAATAAAGCAGAGCTCAAGATAATAGTTTCTAATTTGTCTAACGGGCTAACTAAGAATAAGCATGCGATCCAAAAATAGGTGACTATCGGCAAGTATGCATAGTGTCCTCGGAATGTCAGTGTTTTCAAGATTTCATTCAACATGGAATAGCCGGTCTTACCCTTGTCGATTATCAACTGAAATATTTATTAAGCTCATCCGAGAGGTCGAGCGGGTCGAAGGGACGGGAATCGTAGTGCAGAATATTCTTTTCGATATTGATACCGGTCTTTTCGCGGATAAGGCCGCCGAGCTGGGCGCCGTGGTTCATTTCGACGTTCACGACGACCTTCGCCCCGGCGAGCTCACGCGCGACGCGTTCCGTCGGGAAGGGTTCCATCCAGAGGATCTGAACGAGTTTCGCGGGTTTGTCGAAGTGCTTGGCTGCCTCAAG
>DATJQA010000052.1:0-8568 GCA_035506115.1 Minisyncoccota bacterium
GACTGAAGCCGGTAAAGAGGCGGCATGGCGATGTAGATGTGCCCTTCCTCGACAAGCTTCGGGAAGTACCGGTAAAAAAGCGTGAGGAAAAGCGTCCGGATGTGCGCGCCATCCACGTCGGCATCGCTCATGATGACGATCTTCCCATAGCGAAGCTTCGTCATGTCGAAATTGTCGGAGATGGCCGTCCCAAGAGCCACGACGACCGCCCTGATCTCCGCGTTCGCAAGCATCTTGTCGATGCGCGCCTTCTCGACGTTCAGGATCTTGCCGCGCACCGGCAGGATAGCCTGGGTGCGCCGGTCGCGCCCGGACTTGGCCGTGCCACCGGCGGAATCTCCCTCCACGATGAAAAGTTCGCCTTCTTCCGAATTGCGCGTCGAACAGTCAGCCAGTTTTCCCGGCAACGTCAGACCCTCCAGCGCCCCTTTGCGCAGAACGGTATCCTTCGCCGCCTTAGCCGCGAGCCGAGCCTTGGCCGCGAGCATCACTTTCTCCACCATCGCTCGCGCCTCGCTCGGGTGCTTTTCCAAAAATTCCTTGAGAGCTTCGTTCACCACCGCCTCAACACCGGTCCGGGCTTCGGGATTCCCGAGCCGAGCTTTTGTCTGACCTTCGAACTGAAGCGCGGTGTTCCGAATGCCGACCGAAACGACGGCCACCAACCCCTCGCGCGTGTCGTCGCTCGTGAAATTCTCGTCCTTTTCTTTGAGATAGTTCTCGGCACGGGCATAATTGTTCAAGCTGCGCGTCAAAGCCGACCGGAATCCGGTCAGGTGCATGCCGCCGTCCGGCGTGTAAACATTGTTCGCGAAAGAAAGCTCGCGCGCCTCGATATCGTCCACGTACAAGAACGAGGTCTCTATCGCCATATCCTCGTACTGCTTCTTCGTATAAAAGGCTTCTTCCTGGAGAGGCTTCTCGTCGCGCGCTAGGTATTTTACGAAAGATTTAATACCGCCCTCGAAGCAAAAACTGTAGGACTCGATAGGCGTTTTCCGCCGGTCGATGACGTTGAAACGAAGACCGGGCGTGAGATAGGCCTGCTGGCGGAAGTGATCAAGGATCTTCTTCTCGTTCCACTCGACGGTCGAGAATATCTCCTTATCCGGTCGGAAAATGGTCTTCGTGCCCGTCCCTTGCGCCGAGGCGATCTTTTTCACTTTCGCCTTTGGCTTCCCGCGTACATACTCCTGCATATACAATCCCCCATCGCGGCGCACCTCAACACGAAGCCATTCGGAAAGAGCGTTCACGACACTGACACCCACGCCATGGAGACCGCCGGAGACCTTGTACGAATCGCTCCCGAACTTGCCGCCGGCGTGGAGGGTCGTAAGTACGGTTTCGAGCGCCGAAACCTTCGTTTGCTTGTGAATATCGACCGGGATGCCGCGGCCGTCGTCCGTCACCGCCACTTCCGTGTTCGGCAGGAATTCGACGGTGATGTTCTTCGCGTAGCCGGCCATCGCTTCGTCGATGGAGTTGTCCACGACCTCCCAAATGAGGTGGTGGAGGCCGTCCGTGCCGGTCGAGCCGATGTACATGCCCGGCCGTTTCCGGACCGGTTCGAGGCCCTCCAGGACGTAAATATCCTTGGCGTCGTAGGACGGCGCGGCAGCTTTTTTCTTGTCTTGATCGTTCTTCAAATTAGCCATTAGACATCATTTAAAAACGGGCAGAAGGCCCGAAAAAGAGACGATTTTTATGTCTTCATGATACCATGGAAAGCTCCTTTCCCGCAACTTTTTTAAGGGCAAAAAATCCTTTAAATATATGGCTAAAATCGCGAAAGGGGCGCTGTCAAAGACAGGCCCCTTTTCGAACAGAAAAGTGTGGGGTGCGGCGGCACTCGCCACCACTCGGAAGTGATGCTCGGACGGTCCGACGCGGCCGGACGGCGTGTCCATGCTTTGCCCCTGTTAGTACTCACGAAGGGAACTCGGCGATTAGGTGCCATCCAGAGAACACGTCTGCCTCCTACCGGCTGTTCGTCCAGCACGAACACACACCGCACCCCGACACACGGTTTTGGCTCTTGACCTCGGAGCACACTCCGTACCGTGTTATTCTCCGATAGGTCTGCCTGGCCCCAATTAGATGGAGCTCTAAAACCTGCGACCTACGTCGCGCATCACCGATCAAGCGTCCACTACACGAACCGTGTGTTGAGTATCAAAGTTGAAGGTTCCGTTCTTGAGATTACTCCCGTAGTCATAGATGTCAAGAGTTATCATCAACTCTCAACAGCTCCCGGCCAACACGTTACAATGACGGATATGAAGAAAAAACCGAAAACCTCCTGGGGGAAGGTCGCCAAGTGGTACGACGAACTTCTCGAGAAGTCGCCGGATACGTATCAGGCGAAGGTCATCTTGCCGAACCTCCTCCGCCTCCTCGAACCACGCGCGGGCCAAGCCCTTCTCGACATCGCTTGTGGCCAGGGCTTCTTCACGCGCGCCTTGGCGGCCCGCGGTGCAAGCGCCACCGGCGCAGATATATCATCCGAGCTCATCGCATTGGCTAAAAGAGCTTCGCCGGCATCTATTCCCTTCCACATCGCCCCAGCCGACAAGCTCGCTTTTGCCAAAAATAAAAGTTTCGATACCGCCCTCATCGTTCTGGCACTTCAGAACATCGAAAACCTCGACGGCGTTATTGCCGAAGCGGCGCGCGCTCTAAAACCGGGCGGCCGATTCCTCATCGTTCTTAACCACCCCGCTTTCCGTATCCCCGGACGCTCAAGTTGGAACTGGGACGAGGCCGCCCAAGCCCAATACCGCCGCGTTGACGCCTACTTATCCGAGAGCAGAGCCAAGATAGAGATGCATCCAGGCGATGACCCCGGCGTTCACACCATTTCTTTCCATCGCCCATTCCAGGTCTACATGAAAGCGCTCGCGAAACACGGCTTCGTAATTGCCCGTCTCGAAGAATGGAACTCGCACCGCCGGAGCCAGCCGGGACCGCGCGCCAAAGAAGAGGACCGGACACGGAAGGAATTTCCTCTTTTTCTCTGTCTCGAAGCGCGTCTCTTGCCTTAGATCTTACCGACAAGATCCACGCCCGGCTTCAGGGTCTTTTGACCCGGCTCCCAATTCGCCGGACACACGTTCCCGCCGTGTTCGCGGACGAACTTCGCCGCCCGCAACTTACGGAGCGCCTCCTTGGCGCTTCGTCCGATAGCGTTGTCGTGCACCTCTATGGTCTTTAGCACTCTGTCCGGATCGACGATGAACGTACCGCGGAGCGCGAGGCCTTCGTCCTCGATATATACATTGAAGAGTCGCGCCACTTTTCCCGTCGGATCAGCGAGCATCGGGTAGGTCACCTTCTTTATGGCTTCGGAGTTGTCATGCCACGCTTTGTGGACGAAGTGCGTATCGGTCGAGACGCTCATCACTTCGGCGCCTTCCTTCTTGAAGTCGGCGTAGAGGTTCGCCGCGTCCTCGAGCTCCGTCGGACAGACGAACGTGAAGTCCGCCGGGTAGAAGATGAGGACGACCCACTTCCCCTTATAGTCCGACAGTTTTATTTTTTTGAAATCGTCGTCGACGTACGCCTCGACCTCGAAGTCGGGCACGGTCTGGCCGATGACGACGGTCGGCCGGTCGTTTTGAGATATATTGTTGATCATGGACGATATGATACCACAACCAACTTTTCTGCAAATCCTATTCGAAAAGGTCTGCAATATGCTTACCGAGCTCTTCTATCTCCTTTTGATGCTCCGCCGCCGCGGCTTTTTTCTCCTCTTCCGCCAATCTGGCTCGTAATTCCCTGGCATCAATGAACTGGGTCGGATTTTCGTCGATATGGAAATCCGGCGCAGGTCTAGCTTCGGGCGCCTGGGCTGGCGCAGGCTCTATCTCTTGCGCCCTGGAGACTTCCGGCTCTTCCGGCGGCAAACCCCGCGCAATACGCTCTTTATTCAGCGCCGCTTGTAATTCCGCGATATTGAACTCGCCGGTCTCGTCCGGACGGAATGACTTGCCACTCCCTCCTTCTATAAATCCTGGCATTTCTTTGAGGCCGCGGCGGGAATTGAACCCGCGTATAAGGGTTTTGCAGACCCTCGCCTTACCACTTGGCTACGCGGCCGCCGTACTTTCCCATTGTAATATGGTCTTTCAAAAATAATCAACCGGCCTCTGATATGCCTTCGTCAATCAGGTCCTTCTCGATACGGGCCGCGTTCTCCAGGCCGCGGTCCGCTTTAAAGCGGATCTGCGGCATCGGCCGGACATTCATCTTCTTGTTCAAAAGATGCTGAAGGTGTCCGTGCGCCGCCGTAAGCTGGTCAAGCACCGCCTCGGTGCGCGAGGCCGGCAGAACGCTTATCATCACGTCCGCCCAAACATAACTTTTCTCCACGATGACCTCGGTGATGGTCACAAGGGCCCCGCGGAAATCCATCTCGCGCAAAAATATTTTGGCGAGCTCTTCGCGTATCACGCTGCCCATCCGGAGCGGCCGATGCGTCCTCATAGAGGTTAGCGAATTATGAGAATGTCTCCTTTCTGGATGGCGATGTCCGAATTCAAAAGCACGCCGGCTTCGTTCCCCTCGCCGACCTGGCCGGCATCCTTCTTCTGCTGTTGGATATTTTGGACGCGGCCACGCCCAATGATAGCCTTGGCTCGTTCTATTTCGAAAGCCGCCTTGTTCCGGAAGATGCCCTCCGTCACTTTTCCGCCCACGACCTGCTTTTCCAACTTTCCCTGATTAAAGACCGCGAGCACTTCTAGAGCGCCGGCGGCCGGCACCCTGCCCTCGATTATCTGTTTCTCGATTGCCTGAAGAAGCTCGTAGATTATCTTCGAGGAAATGATACGCACCTTGTTGATATCCGCCAAGTTCGCCGCCGTCTTGTCGATGCGCGTCCCGAAGGCCAAAATGAGCGCCTTCGTCGAAATAGCCAGTTTCACGTCGTTGTCCACGACATCGCCGACCGTGTGGCTCACGATATGGATGGGTTTCTCGAGCGGCAAGTTCCGCACGACCTCGTTCAGAGCTTCCAGTGAACCGGCGTCGGCGGCTTTTAAAATAAGGCGGAGAGCTTCGCCGCCCTCGTCCGGGTCGAGGAGCGGGGCGGGTTTCCGCACGGCGGGCTCCGTTTCGTTCTTCTTCGCGATTTCCACAGATGGCCCGACGGCGAACTCTTCGCCGACCTGCGGCAATTTCTCGAAGCCGATAATAAGAGCTGGGGCGCACGGTTCGAGCGTTTTCACCGTTTCGCCCAGGAAGTTCTCGAGGATCTTCGCGCGGCCGTGCGCCGTTTCGGTCGCGAGCTCATCGCCCGCCCGAAGCGTGCCGTTCTTCACGATGGCGGTCGCCTCCAGGCCGCGCCGGCGGTCCATCCGCGTTTCTAAAATAAAGCCCTCGGCCGGCAGGGTCGGTTCGTAGGTCAATTCTTCGACCTCGGCCGTTAGCAGAACAAGATCGAGCAGCTCCTTGATGTGCTCGCCTGTCTTGGAAGAGATCGGCTGATAGCTCACCTGTCCGCCGTAGCCCTCAAGCATGACGCCGGCGTTCATGAGGTCGCCTTTCACGCGTTCCACGTCGGCGCCAGGCTTGTCGATCTTCGTGATAGCCACGACGAACGGCGTCTTGGAGTCCTGAAGTATCTTGATGGATTCCGCGGTCTGCGGCTTCACGCCCTCTTCCGCCGCCACCACAAGGATGGCGAGGTCGGCGATGGAAGCGCCCCGCGAACGCATCTTAGAAAAGGCCTCGTGGCCAGGCGTGTCAATGAAAGTTACTTTTTTTCCATCATGCGTTATCTCGTACGCCCCGATGGATTGGGTGATGCCGCCGGCCTCGCGGGCCGCCACGTTCGTCTTGCGAATGTAATCGAGAAGCGAGGTCTTGCCGTGATCAACGTGCCCCAAGACCACCACCACGGGCGGGCGAGGTTTGAGGTTCGATTTTGCGCCTGCCTGCCGGTAGGCAGGGGTGTTTTTCTGTGCTTCTTGCGGCATGAATGCTTCCCTAGCATAGCCGAAAGAGTTGATAAAAACAAGTTTTTTCAGTATTCTTTCGAAGCAAGGTGAGGTGGCCGAGACCTGCCTGCCGGCAGGCAGGGGCTGAAGGCGGTAGATAAATATATGTTCTACGTATATTTTCTAAAAAGCCTTAAAGATGGGAGATTGTATGTTGGTCGAACCAACAACATCAGACGAAGGTTGAACGAACACAACGCTGGATCGGTTACCTCTACGCGAAACCGACGGCCGCTGAAGTTGTTAGGTTTCGAACAATGCCAGGATGAGCGTGAAAGTGTTCTCCTAGAAAGAGAGTGGAAGAAGGGTTATAAAAGAGAAGAGCTAAAACGTCGATTTCTTCTCTGAATGGTGAGGTGGCCGAGAGGCTGAAGGCGGCGGTTTGCTAAACCGTTATGGGGCGTTAAAACCCCATCGAGGGTTCGAATCCCTCCCTCACCGCAGAACCAAAAAGGAGTGGCCCTCGTGGCTGCTCTTTTTTGGTTTTATGGAGATGGATGGAGGGATTCGAACACGAAAGGGGGTCGGGGAAAAGCGCTAGGCCTGCCTGCCGGCAGGCAGGGTTTCCCCGCTTGAGGTGACCGAGCGGAGCGAGGACAAGAGGGCGGAAGCCCTATTGGGAGACGCGAAGCGCCGACGTTCGACTCCCTCGTCTGATTTCCCTCACCGCCATGCTAAAAAATGACGCCCCGTGTAGGCGCTGTTTTTTAACACCGTTTCGTCTTGGCGTGAAATCCCACCGTCTGGGTGTTACCACCTGAAAAAATGATGGGGAAAAGGTTATAATCTGACAAACATGATAGAAGTCAGCAATCTAACCAAAAAATACGGCGACTTTGTGGCGGTCGATAACGTTTCATTTTCGGTCCGCGAGGGCGAGGTGTATGCCTTCCTCGGTCCGAACGGCGCGGGCAAGACCACCACCGTGAAGATGCTGACGACGCTTCTCCGCCCCACGGCGGGGGTCATCAGTCTCGATGGTATCGATCCCGTGGCCGAGCCGGAACTGGCGCGCCGGCAGTTCGGGATAGTGTTCCAAGACCCCAGTTTGGATGACGACCTGACCGCTTGGGAGAATATGGACCTGCACGGAGTCCTCTACGACGTGCCGGATAAAGAACGAAAGGAACGGAACGAAGAACTTTTGAAATTCGTCGACCTCTGGGACAGAAAAGACAGCGTCGTCAAAGAATTTTCCGGCGGCATGAAACGCCGCCTGGAGATCGCCCGGGGGCTTTTGCACGAACCGAAGATCGTTTTCCTGGATGAGCCAACGACGGGCCTTGATCCCCAAACGAGGAACCTACTGTGGGACCGATTGCAGGACCTCAACAAGACCAAGAAAATGACCATCTTTCTCACGACCCATTATATGGAAGAGGCCGATAGAATGGCGCACCGCATCGCCATCATGGATGAAGGCAAGATCGTCGCCACCGGGACGCCGGACGAACTGAAGAAGCAAACAAAGACCGAATTTCTGGAAGATGCGTTCCTCGCGCTCACGGGCAAGACCATTCGCGACGAAGGGGCCAGTTCCACCGACCACGCCAGAACAGTGGGCCGCCGGTGGGGAAGAAGATAACACCCGAGACATATGAAAAAGATCTATTATCTTTGGCTTCGGCAGATCAAGAAATACCTGCGCTCTCGGGCGCGCATGGTCGGCACGCTCGCCCAACCGATAATTTTCCTGGTCATGTTCGGGTATGGTTTTGGCAATTCGTTCGGCGGCGGCGGAGGAAGCTACCTGAGTTATCTGGCACCGGGTATCGTGGGCATGAGCATCCTCTTCACTTCTATTTTCGCCGGCATGGAAATGATCTGGGACCGTCAGTTCGGATTTCTGAAAGAAACGCTCGTCGCTCCCATGTCGCGCACCAACGTCATGATAGGTAGGACCGTGGGCGCCGCCACCGTGGCCACCATCCAGGGTTTTATCGTTTTTGTCATCTCCACCTTTTTCGGGTTCCAGCCGGTCAGCTGGGCGGCGGTTCCTACGGCGATATTCGTTATGTTCTTGGTCGCCCTGATATTCTCGTCGATCGGCACCATCATCGGCTCCCTTCTCGATGACATGCAGGCCTTCACGCTCATTATAAATTTCCTGGTCCAGCCGATGTTCTTTCTTTCCGGCGCCCTCTTCCCGCTACAGGGATTGCCGACCTGGCTGACAACGATATCGCGTATCGATCCTTTAACGTACGGCATCGACGGTTTGCGCGTTCTTCTTGCCAACATCGGCCATCACGATCTCACGCTGGGAATAGACATGCTCGTCCTTTTGGTGATGGCATTGATATTTTCGTCATTGGGTGGTTACTTCTTCGAGCAGATCCAAGTTTGAACTGAAACATCATAATATAATAGTCTCCTAACCTGCTTTATCGTATAATTGCTACGAGTATGGCGTGAATGACCTCATGAAACAGTACCTTATCTCTCACACAAAACTTGTTATCGCGATTCTTATCGTTCTTGCTGTCGGCGCCGCCGGATGGTACATCGCTTCGAACAGAACACCAACGCTCGGTTCTTACGCTGTTGCGCGCGGCCATATCACGGC
>DATJQA010000053.1:0-3793 GCA_035506115.1 Minisyncoccota bacterium
CCTATTCCTTATCTGCCGGAAGCGTTCGTCAAAACCTTCTGGGATGGCTGTCCCTCCCGTCTTTCCGCTAGATTCTCCGGCTAGGTATTCTCGAACAGATTTCTCGGTCGTTATCCAGGCGGTGTTGTAGTATATTTGTCGACCGGAAAGACGTCCTTTTCTGATTAGTTGGCCAACATAATCAGGGGCGTAACCAGAAATTTTAGCCGCCTCTTTGAGCGTAATATATCCCTTTGGAAGTTCGGGACCTTTCGGCATTAAAAATCTTTATTTTATGGGCTCATCTCGGATATCGAGAAGAAATATTGGGTAAATCTCGATACCCGATATTTCAATCTTAATTATATCAAAGGCATTCTGATAATACTGTGTATAAATCTCGATGGTCGAGAAAACCTTATTTTTAAACAAAAAATAGCCCTGTCAGTCCACAGGGCTATTTCTGATATTTAGCCGCTATTTTAAGGGTTTCCGCCGGAAGCGGAAGCGGTTTTCGTTTGGAGGTCTTTCAGGATATTGGTCAGAGTATCAAGTCCATCCGAGAGGCGTGCCTTAAGGTCGGCGCTCAAGCCTGCGTCCGCGGTTTTAACCAACGGCTGAGGCTGGATTTGGACCGTCTGGCTGTCAGGGCCTGGGAAGAGCTGGCCCAATATTTCCGTCCGGGCTCCCTGAGAAGCGACATGAGCGGCGTAGCCGAGGCTGGCGAGAAAGCCGAACCAGGCGACCAGGAGGAGGTAGCCGGAGTATTTCTTAAAACTGGTTCGGATAGTGGCCATTGCGGTGTCTTCAATTTGGATAACGCAGATACTACAAGAAAATTACGGTTTTTGGTGCAAAATTTTTCCGCCCCGGACGCACGAGGTGCGCACGGGGCGGAGGGGATCATCGGCGAGCCAGGCGGGGCGGTTCGTTGAAACTCGCTTCCGCCTCCGGAATGCTCGGAAAGACCATGAAGACCTCGTCCAGTTTTGCTACGCTGAGGATCTTCCTGAACGGCGCCTGGAGAGGCACGACGATCTTCAGGTCTGCGTTGGGATCGGGTCCCGACTTGATCGGAGCCCTCGGCTTTTCGAGCGGGCGTAGGCGTCGGCCGGCCTCGATGATTATGCCAAGCGCCAGCGAGTCGATCCACGCGCGGTTGTGCATGTCCAGGATGAGCCTGGTCGCTCCTTTGTCGATGTGACCGTTGAGCGCTTCGTGCAGAACGCCCTTGCCCTCCTGGTCTTCATGGCGGACTTCTCCGGTAACCTTGAGAATGATCGCGCCATTCTTGCCGGGGTGACCCTGGATGGTTGGTGTGTGCAATGAAGCACTTAGGTTCGGAACGAAAATTGGGTTTGGAACTAACAATCGAACCTCCCCGGCCTAACAAAAGCCGAAAAGTGAAAATTGTTGAAAGGACCGGGGAAATTATGTTTTCTCGAACGGAATATGTCAATAGCTCTTTGGCTGTTTTGCCCGAAAAATTCTCACCCCGGGGCCAAAACGATGGTCCCGGGGTGGAAACGGCTTCCGCCTGCTACGGCGGGGCCTTGGTGAAACTGGCGATGGCCTCGATCTCGGTCTCGTGGGTCTTGAAGACCGGAAGGAGGCGAGTGCGGTCGAGGAGCTCCTTGAGCGTCTTGGAGACGGCGAGGAGTTTCAGCTCGCCGCCGCGCTGCGCGAGCTCTTTGTGGCAGGAAACGAGGGCACCGACACCGGTGGAGTCGACGCGTCGAACGTTCGCCAGGTTAAGCACGATGTTCGGGCGCCCTTTCTCGGCGAGCGCGGACACGCGCTCAAAGAGCGCGTCGCCATCCTTGCCGTCAAGCCGACCTTCGATGTCGAGGACGACGACGCGGCCGATGGACCGTTCCGTGATGTTCATACGGCGCCTCGGTAGTCGAGAGCGCTGAGGACCGCGATGGCGTCAGCGTTGGAGCCGTAGTGTGGAACGTTGCCTCTCAAGCCGAGCCGGCGGATGAGGGGAAGAACATCGCCTGGCTGGCCGACGAATGCCAGGCGTCCGCCGTGCGTGACGATGTGGCCGTAGCAATGGCTGAGGGTATTGAGACCGGCGGCCGAGACCATGAGGAGCTTCGAGAGGTCCAAGACGACCTTTTTCACCTGCTCCGACGGCAGACAGATGAAGGTCTGCAAGAGCCGGGCCGTGTCTTCTCCGGTGTCGATCCGGCCGTTCACGGCGATGATGGTGACGCCGTTCTCGTGATGCTGGTCGAGCTTCAAGATATCACCTACCTTTCAAGGAAATAGTGCAACTGGCCGCAGTATCTGATGAAATGTCGATTTCGTCAAGAAAAATAACGGGCTGCAACCTTTGGGCCGGTTCGTTTGTAATACTCGAAGCCAGCGTCTCCGGACGCGGAGATTGTTCGGCGAACAAATAAAATAATCAAAAAACATGACAAGTAAAAGTTTCTTTCGTGTGTTGGTGGCCACTGGTTTGCTCGGGGGCCTCCTCCTCGTATCCGCTCCGGCTTTTGCCCAGACCCCGGGCGGCGATAATGGTAACGGCGGCGGTCCCCCGGGCGGTTGGGGACGGGGAGCGGGCATGATGAACCGTCGGCCGGGCGTTTTTGGGAGCGTCACAGCGATAAACGGAACAACGCTCACTATCAATTCGCCTGCGGGTCCGAGCGGTGGAACAGCAACGACTTATACGGTTGACGCCTCGAACGCGACGGTGGAGAAGGGCGGCAGCGCCTCAACGCTTTCGGCTATTGCGGTCGGTGACAACGTGATGGTCCAGGGAACGGTGAGCGGCACGAATGTTACCGCTACGACCATCCGCGACGGCGTCGGGGCGATGGGCCGCGGTATGGGTGGCCCGGGTCGCGGCCAGGGTATCTTTGGAACAGTAGCGAGCGTGAACGGCAATACGCTTACCGTGAATGGCCAGAGCGGCTGGCAGGGGAGCACGTCTACTCCGTCGACTCAGACGACCTATACGATTGACGCAACGAACGCGAAGGTCATGAAGAATGGAACAAGCTCGACGGTAGCGGATATCGCCGTTGGTGATACGGTTATGGTCCAAGGAGCGGTGAGCGGCACGAACGTGACGGCAACGCTCATCCGTGACGGGAAAGGTGGTCCGATGGGCGGTCGGGGTGGCGCGAATCCGATGGTTAGCACGACCATCCAAGGGAACGGCGAGCCGATCGTGGGCGGAAGTGTGACGGCGGTGAACGGTTCGACGCTCACGGTAACGAACAAGAGCAATGTGACATACACGGTGGATGTTTCGAATGCGAAGTTCGAGAAGAGCGGTAAGACCGCTGCGCTCTCGGATGTCGCCGTTGGTGATAATGTGCTCGTGCAGGGGACGGTGAATGGCACGAACATCACGGCTTCTTCGGTCATCGATTCCGGGGCAGCGCCCTCGGGGAACGCGCAAACGAACCCTTCCGGGAATCAGCCAGCGCCGCATCGCGGTGGTATCATGGGTTTCTTCGGTGGCATCGGTCAGTTCTTCAGCCATCTCTTCGGGTGGTAGGGAATAGGTAAAAGTGAATAGGAAAATACAGCACGCCGCCCGGAAGGGCGGCGTTGATTTTGGCGGTGCTGCGCACCGCGAAGCTCCGATAGGAGCGAAGTGGTGGAGATGGTGGGACGCTTCGCTATTGAACGTCGCCCCGCCGTAGGCGGGGCTCCCAATAGGGCTTCCGCCCTCTTGTCCTCGCTCCGCTCGGTCACCCCAGTCGGGGAAACCCTGGCGCTTTTCCCCGACCCCCTTTCGCGTTCAATTCCCCATATCCAGAAAACAAAACGCTCACCCGCGAGGGGTGAGCGT
>DATJQA010000054.1:0-4624 GCA_035506115.1 Minisyncoccota bacterium
AAAACCATGGCGCCCATGACCGCGCCCGCCACGGCAAGGAGGACCGCCGCGAGGCCGGCGCTGAAACCGAGCCAGCTGAGACCGAAGACATCTCGAACGGCGAAAAGAGTCGGCAAAGCGATGAGGAAGAACGGCCAGGCCGAGGCCTCAAAGACCTGGGCGGCGGTGTACCACGGCCAAGCGCGGAGCTTCGGCGAGACCATGAACCAAAGCTCCTGACCGCTCCGGAAAAGGCCGAGCAATCCGGAAATGAGAGCGCTCACGAAGACCAGACCGCTCACGATGAGCAGAAAGAGCTCGTAAACGTAGAGCAAGAGCGCCCGGTGAGCGTATACGTCGCTTTCGATGAAGATGAAGCCGCTCCGGAAGAAAAGGAAGATGCCGAAAGCCAGCGCGAAGAGGACGAAAAGGAACAAGAAGGCCGTTATGACCTTCGCCGTGGTCCGGCGCGCAAAATACCGAGCGACCCGGTGCGCGCTATGAACGAAAAGAGTGGTGAACATATCAGGTCAAGGCGTGGTAAATGGCCTCGAGAGAACCGGTCGGGCCCGTCTTGGTGCGCGTGCGCAGCTCGTCGAGCGTGCCGGCGGCCTTGAGCAAGCCGCCCGCGAGAACGCCGATATGCGTGGCGATAGCTTCCGCCACCGTCAAAGTGTGCGTTACAAGAACGACCATGTTCCCGTGGTTCGCGAACTCGGCGAAAATGTTCTTCGCGATATCTGCGCTCGTGGGATCGAGACCGACGATGGGTTCATCCACCAAGAGAAGCTTCGGCCGGTGCAAGAGCGCCGAAAGAATGACGAACTTCTGTTTGTTGCCGCGCGAATAATCTTCGAAGAAATCTTTTTCCAAACCCGACAGGTCGAAGAACCTCAAAAGTTCGGCGATGCGGGCCGCGCGTTCCGCCGGCGGGACGCCGTAAAGCGCGCCCACAAAATGCAGGAACTCTTCCCCGGTCATGCCGGACCAGACCACCGGCTCGTCCGGGATATAACCGATGAGCGATTTAGCGGCGAGCGGCGCCTTCACGACGTCCTGGCCCTCGATGTCAACGCTCCCGCTCGTCGGATGGAGCAAGCCGGCGATGAGCTTCACAATGGTCGTCTTTCCCGCCCCGTTCGGTCCGATGAGAGCGAATATCTGGCCCGGCTCGACCGCGAACGAAACGTTCGTGACGGCCGCTTTTTCGCCGAAAGATTTGGAAATTTTCGAGACGTTAAGCATACGGTAAGTATACCGTATTCCTAACTACTTCTCCGCTACCGTCGCCTTCTCGATGGTCACCGGGGAAAGCGGCCGGTCGTTTCCATCACGCTGGACATTCGCAATTTTATCCACGACGTCCTGGCCGGCGACGACTTTCCCGAAGATGGAGTAGTTATGCGGCAAAGGATAGTCGGCGTGCATGATGAAGAACTGGCTGCCGTTCGTGTTCGGCCCGGAGTTCGCCATTGCGACGACGCCCCTCAAGTAGCCGGCCTGGTACGACGGCGTCGCCGAGTTAAGCTCGTCGGCGAACTGATAGCCCGGCCCGCCCGTGCCGCACGGTCCGCCGTTCCCCTTCCCCGGCGTGCAGTTCGGGTCACCGCCCTGGATCATGAAACCCGGAATGACGCGGTGGAACGTCAGGCCGTCGTAGAAACCCTTCTTCGCGAGCGTGACGAAGTTCTCGCTCGTCTTCGGTGCATCGGCGGAATACATCTCTATCTTTATCGTGCCGTAGTTCGTATCCAGAGTGACAACGGTCATTTTGGTATTAGTGTTTGGTTTATCGGTCGGCGCGGTCGCGGAGGCGGCGGGCGGCGTAATAGTGATGGTCTGCGGCTGGCCGTTCGTCTGAGCATTATTACTTTCCGGCACCGGCTCGGCCATCGGCGTCGCCGGTTGGCTGCTGACATACCAGTAAGCGCCGGCGCCCACGACCGCGAGGCCGAGCACTGTGATGACTATTCTGTTCTTCTCCATGCGTTAATTTTTTATATGAACGACGATTGGGTAATAGTATACCAAAAATACTCGGCGCGCCGAGGGATCATATCCAAGCGTTATGCCACCGGACAGGTATTCTTTCCCAAGGCCGCGTAAAGCGCGCACCAGCCGGCGAGGGCTTCGTAGAAACAGAAGCCGGCGATGATAATAAGAAGCGGATTCCAGGTCGTGAGAAGCGCCCAGCCGAGGAAGAAGATGCCGGCGCCGACCCTGGTCACTCGGTCGCCCAAACCGATGTTCTTTCTGAACGCGGATGTTCCGTGCTGATGAACTTTGTAGCGTTTCAGCAAATATCGATACACGAATCCGAGCAGTAGGCCGAGCAAGAGGAAGAGCGCTAGATAGATGCTCCCAAAGATCGAGGCGACGAACGTGAGCGGTGATTCATTGAAAAAATCGCTCTTCAGGGTCGGAATGAGCATAGCGGCGGAGAGCGCTTCGCCGAGAGTGAAGGATTCCGTGTCGCCTATCGCCAAAGCGTACTTGCCTTTGTTCCCGTTCCCGGATATCTCAACGTCATAAGTTCCGGCTTCGACACGCTGCTTGAAGATCGGCCCTTCGTAATAAACGTCGCCGCCAAATGGTTCGTACATTTCGGACCAAAGATAGTAGTTTGGCAGAAGCTTCGCTTCTTCTGTTCGGGAATTTCCCGCCAGGCGGTAGATGTCCGCTTCGTACCGCCCTTCAGGATTAGAGCTTTTCGGGACCGTTATTTGAACGAAGAGAACGAATGACGTGTTCGAAACTATGTGATACACGCGGGGCTGGCCGGTCAGTTCGTCGTAGTAGGCCTTGGAGATCTCCGGTTCCGTGACCGTGACGGGCGCGAGGCCGGTCACAAGTTGGGGCTGATGGGCGGAGGCCACACCCGCCCGGAGACCGAAGGCGAATATAGCAAGGCCGATAAGCGCGATTTTTCGAACGGCGGCTTTCCCCATTGCCCTAAATTATATATCACAGTCCGCGCCGGACAAAAATAGTACAATAGAAGCATGAGCGACAGAGAGCTTAGCGAACACGAGATCGGCTCGACGGAAGAACTGGCCAACACTGTTCTCGGCCAGGCCATCCGCGAGCGCGCTTCGGACATCCACATCGACCCCGTCGAGAACGGGATGCGTATCCGTTACCGCATCGACGGCTATCTTCAGGAACGCTGGACACTCCCGAACTACAAGCTCGATCTTTTCATCAACCGCCTGAAGGTCATCTCGAATCTCGACATCACGAACAAGGTCATCCCGCAGGATGGCAGTTTCGAACTGACCGTCAAACTTCCGAAAACGGATAAGGATCCGGAAGAAGAGCGCCTGGTCGCCGCCCGCATCTCTTTCTTCCATACCGTGAAGGGCGAAGCGGCCGTGCTCCGACTTCTGAACCGTTCCGAAATGGTCATCCCGCTCGAAGAGACGGGCATGGACCCGGAAACGCTCGTGAAGTGCCGCGAACTTTTCGGCAAAAGCTACGGGATGGTCCTCGTCACCGGTCCCTCGGGTTCCGGGAAGACGACAACGCTTTACTCCGCTCTGCAAGAGATAAGGAGCAAGGACAAGAACATCATCACGCTCGAGGACCCGGTCGAGTACCACTTCGACGGCATCCGCCAGGTCCAGATATTGCCGGAGCAAGGCCTGACCTTCGCGGTCGGAATGAAATCCATTCTCCGCCAGGATCCGGACGTCATCATGATCGGCGAGATCCGCGACCCGGAAACGGCCGAGTACGCCATCCGCGCCGCTTTGGTCGGCCGCCTCGTTTTCTCGACCGTTCACGCGAACACCGCCATCGGCACCATCGCCCGCCTCATCGATATGAACATCGAGCGCAGCCTCATCGCCTACGCCATGAACGGCGTCATCGCCAAGCGCCTCGTTCGGAAGATCTGCCCTTCCTGCACCGCGCCCTACGAACCGGACCCGAACATCCTGAAATATTTCAATCTCGATCCGGCCGGCCGCCAGTTCGTTCACGGCGCGGGCTGCGACGCTTGTAACGGCACCGGTTATTTCAATCGCGTAAGCTTGTTCGAGGTCCTGGAGTTCGACGGCCACCTCCGCGCTCTCATTATGGAAAAAGCGCCCATCAACGAGCTTGAGGAATTCGCTGAACGGAGCGGTCTCAAAACTTTGAAACAGGACGCTATCGAGAAAGTCCTGGCCGGCGTGACAACCATCGAGGAAGCGGCCCGGGCGGTCTGACGAAAGAACCCTGGAAACGCGTCGAATCTTGCAACTCCGCCGACCTTGCGCTTTTGAAGCGGCGCTGTATAGTGTCGCCAGCGATACTGCTTCCCCGCCGAAGGAGGGATCCATGCAGTGTACAGAAAAGAGCTGCGGCGGTGAGGTGGACATGGGCCCCGCGGCGGCCATCAGTTTGAGAACGGGATGCCAATCTTCGAGCGCCGCGTTCCCGTGCAAGAAGCGTGGACGGCTCTACTCCAGCGACGGCGGCGACTTCTGGAACCGCCGCGACGAGACGCCGATCTTCCTCAAGAACGGAAAGTTCGTCCACCGCAGAGCCGGGCAGTTCGTCGACGAGGAGGGGCGCCCCTTCAAGGACGCTACTCCCCAAGGCCGCGCGAACTGAAGAGTCGCGCAACCGTCTTCCGACCAGAAAGCCCGCCAGCTCTCCGACC
>DATJQA010000055.1:0-4589 GCA_035506115.1 Minisyncoccota bacterium
CGCGAGCGCCTTTTTTTGTGCCCGCGCGGAAGATCGGCGACGGCAACGGAATAAGGCCTCTCTCGTATTTCGTTTTAGAAGTATCGAAGGTAACGAGAGCGCCGGTTTCGAGCAGAATACCCTCCTCTGGTAGCCGGCCGACGCGCATCTTCGGCCCCTGAAGATCGCCGATGATGGCCACGAGACGACCGGTCTCTTTCTCAAAACGTCGAATGAGCCGGATGCGCCGGGCGTGTTCGGCGTGGTCGCCGTGGGAAAAGTTCAGACGCGCCGCGTTTATACCTTCTTCGATCAGGTGGCGTAAAATCTCTGGCTTCTCCGAAGCCGGTCCGATGGTCGCCACGATCTTCGTCTTGCGATGGATGTTCATGCGCTCTTCTCATCCAGCTTCATCCCACGCAACGCGGCGATGCGCTCCTCGATAGGCGGATGCGTCATGAGAAGTTTGTGCCACCACGAAACCTGACTGCCCTTGAATGGGTTGTCGATCCACATATGGGCGGTGGAATCTTTCGCGGCGGCCATCGGCGTCTGGTCCGCTCCGATCTTTTGGAGGGCGGAGATAAGGCCGTCTGGGTATCTGGTCAAAAGCGCCCCGGAGGCATCGGCCAGGGCTTCGCGACGGCGCGAGATAGCCAGCTGGATGAGCATCGTGCCGATGGGCGCAAGGATGGACAACACGATACCGAAAAGCAAGAACACCTCTCCGGCCTCACCGTCTCGATTCCGCCGACCCAGCCCGCCCCAAAATATCGAACGGAGAAAGATGTCCGCGAGAAGCGAAATGACGCCCGCCAGAATGGCGGCTACGGTCGAAACTAAAATGTCGCGATTCCCGACATGCGACAGTTCGTGCGCCAGTACGCCCTGGAGCTCGGATTGGTTCAAGCGCTCGAGCGCACCCTGGGTTACGGCGACCGCGGCGTGCTTCGGATCACGGCCGGTGGCAAAGGCATTTATCTGACGCTCGGGAGTCACGTACACTTTCGGCATCGGCAAACCGGCGGTGATGCAAAGATTCTCGACCGTGTTCCAAAGTTGCGGATTATCACGCTTCTCTATCGGCACCGCCCGCGCGAGAGCCAAAGCGATAGAAGCCGACGACCAATAGCTTATTAAGGAATAGATGATGCTGAATAGGACCGCAAAGACGATGAAGCTGTTATCTCCGTAAACGTTCGAGAAAACCCAGCCAATGGCCGTCACCACGACAAAGAAGACGATGAACAAAAGCCACGTTCGGCGGACATTCGACGATTGGTAAGTATAAAGATTAGACGCAGACATTGAGGCGGGACTTATTTAGACCAACGATTGACACAACCTATTATTACGGATAGAACTAGCCTTAGCAAGCTCGACAAAGAGGTGTTCGATGCTCAAGAAGGCTCTTCAGTACGCTGGCGAGGGGCTGCTCGCAGGTGGCATCGTCGCTTTCCTCGGAGCGCTCCTTCTGGTCGTCGTCATCTGTTTCGTCCTCCACTGGTTGTTCGGAGCGAAACAAGGAGGTTGAGATGCTCGCGTCCGCGTTGATCGTTGTCGGTCTCGCCTTGCTCGCCGCCGGTGGCTGGCTCAGTTATAACCTTTGGCCGATGATGCGCCAGGGACTCCACCTGACCGGCGAGGGCTCGTAGGAGACACCACGATGTCCCATCCCCTGTTTTCCCCGGCGGCACGCGAGGCTTTCTTCTACGTCGGCGTGAGCGCCGGGACCGCTGTCTTGGGGCTGTTCCTCCTCTTCGTTGTCGGCGCGTTAACCCTCATCCGCGTGTTCGTTCGGAACAAGGTTGAACCGACCTTCAACGACGACCGGCCGCCCCCTGACCAGGTCGACGAGTTCGATGATCCTTCTTGCGGAGGAAGACCATGAAAAAAACGGCGGAGCACTTCCTGCCGTATGCCCTGCCGGCCGCAGCGATCGGGTTCTTCCTAATCGTCCTCGTCATCGGGACCACTGTCGGCCTGACCTGGGCTGTCGAGTACCTCTACCATGGCCGGTCCCCTTTCGAGCCCACTATGATCCCGGGACTCCGCTAGCCAGACGCCCCGAGATCGACAAAGGCCCGCTTCCCTTCACTGGGTCGCGGGCCTTGTCATTCTTATCGTCACCAAACCTTCTAGAACTGCACCTTGACCGGCTGCTCGGCTTCCGGCTCCGCATCGAAGAATTCGTACGGCTTGAAGCCGAACATGTTCGCGATCATGTTCGTCGGGAACGTTTCGAGCGACGTGTTATAGTCGCGGACATTCGTGTTGAAGAAGCGCCGCGCCGCCTGGATCTTATCCTCCGTGTCCGTGAGCTCTTGTTGGAGCGCCAAGAAGTTCTGATTGGCTTTTAATTCCGGGTAGGACTCGGAAACGGCGAAGAGCGACTTCAGAGTGGACGAAAGCGCGTTCTCGGCGTCCAGTTTTGCTTTCGGATCGGTCGCGCCCATCGCCGCCGCGCGGGCCTGGGTCACTTTCGTAAAGACCGCATCCTCATGCTTCGCATATCCCTTGACCGTTTCAACGATGTTCGGGATGAGGTCGTACCGACGCTTTTGCTGCACTTCGATGTCGGACGAGGCTTCTTTCACGCGGTTCCGCCACGTTACCAAACGATTGAACGTGAACATAAGCCACACCGCGACAAGCACAAGCAATATGACGACAATTGTGAGTGGGTTCATGGTTTGAAGTATACTCCGCCCCTCTTGAGCAAGTAAAGAACGGCCTACTTGCCGTGCTCTTTCAGTTTATCGACGATGTATTTTTCCTTTTGGGCAATAAGTTCCTCCGTCCCCCGCCGGGCGATGGCGTAATCGTTCATATCCACGAGCATGAAGCTCGCGAGGAGCGGGAATTTTTCTTTCACCAGCTCATATTTCTTCTGTTCGATGGTCCGGTAATCAGGATGGCCCTGGGAAATGGTCCGGAGCTCCGCTTCCCAGAAGAGCTGCCGGAAGTTCTGCCACTCATAGAAGCGCATCCGGTACGCAAGCGGCACGGCGTACTGCGCGAGATCTGGGTCGAGCGGCTCGAGTTTCGCGAACAACTTGCCGGCCCGGTCGAGGGCTTCGCGATATTTCTCATCGAGTTTCGCCTCGACAAGCTCCTTCGGCGTGTCGTAGCCGTGGTGGGCCGAGAAGAGCTGCCGCTCCTGGGTCATCATCCGATGGCGATGCAGGTCGCGGTAGGCGCCGATGTTCATCGTTATTTCGAACCGCAGATATGAGTTCTCAAAAGCCCGGCCGACCTTCTGCCAACGCTGGGTGCGCCCGTTCAAATACCCGGCGAAAAGCGCTTTCCGCTCGTCCGGCTTCAGCCGCTTTGCGAGCGCGAGCGCGCCGGCCCAATCCGTGTGCGATTCTTTGAAAATTATGCCGGCGAGTATCTTCGTCTCGCTTTCGGGGTCGAATTCGACGAGCTTCACTTCCGGTTTCGGCCCGCGCGCCAATAGTTTTTCTTTCCATTCCGGTTCGATCTTCGCAATGGCCGTGCGCGCCGCTTTATACCGGCCGTGGAGATATGCTTGATAGTTCTGCGCCGGTTCGTCCTGAAGACGTAAAAGGAGCGACGGGATTTCTTTGTCGAGCTCTTGCTTCAGTTCGCCGGAAAGCCAGCGGAGCTCGCCGAGCGGATGTTTGCCGGTCCGGTTCATCAGATATTCGAAGGCCTGCGCGTTCCCGCGGAAAGCCACTTGGCCCAAGGTCGCCATCGGCAAAAGACCGCGCAACGTATCGAACGCCTTTTTCTCGAGAACGCCCGGCTTGTCGTCGAAGTTCTTCGTGAGCCAAGTCTTCAGGGGTTCGAGAAGGGCGACGTAGGTATCGAAGAGATGGTCGAGCGTGCTGGCATATTCCTTAAGGAGTTTGTGCTTTTCGAGGTCCGGCTTCGGAACGTAATAAAGATAATGGCCATTCACCTTGTTCCCGAAATTCACGTAGCGCGTGGACTTCTCGATTGGTTCGAGGCCGATGCGCTGGTCCTCGACGAACTTCATCGCTACCTGCGAGATGCCCCAGAGGAGAACGTGCGTGCCGGTCATCTGCGCGATGGAATCGTCGCCGTACTGCGAGAGCCACTTGGCGTAGAACTGCTGGGCGCGCTGATTGTTCAAAATATTCTTGAAGCCCCGCTCGCGGAGGAACTTCACCACCTCGTCGAGCTCAGCCGCCAGCTTCTTATCTTCACCGTCCAGAATGGCGTACAGATATTCTTTGAGCAGCACTTCGGTCAGCGAACCGGCGGCGCGGCTCGCGCGCGAGCACAAGGCACCGGATATTTCCGGGGGCAGATTCCGCAGGACGGACACAAGCCCGTCCGGGTTCGAGACGAAGGGTTCCAGATATTTCCGGTCTCGCTCTGCCCAAGTGAACGGTGCGAAATCCGGTCGGTATTTACTCTGATCTTCTGTCATGCCGTAAGGGTAGCAAAAAACTCCTTAAAAATCTTTGGCAGCTCATCGAGCTTTTGATAGTCTCGAACTTTAATCTTCGGGTCGCCCACCAGCATTGCCGACAGCTTCTTCCCCGGCTGCGGCCGGTAAAGACATAAGATAGGCTTATCAAGTACTTCGGCCTTCCCCAGTTCATAGCCGACGCCCAAGC
>DATJQA010000056.1:0-4469 GCA_035506115.1 Minisyncoccota bacterium
GCGCACTTGGGTCGGATGTTTCACCACGTCGTAACCGCAGATGGCCGCGTTGCCGCCGGTCGGCGGCAAAAGGGTCGCCAGCATGGAGAGCGTGGTCGTTTTCCCGGCACCGTTCGGGCCCAAAAGTCCGAATATCTCTCCCTCCTGTATCTCTAAAGATACTTCGTCGACCGCCGTAAAGTCCTCGAACTTTTTCGTCAGGTCTTTTATCTCTATCAAAGTCATCGTCTTATGATACTGAATGCGTTCAATTTATCAAAATCGCCGATGTGAGCAAAAAATGCGGATGCCTAGCACTGCGGAGCTAAACTCCACGACGTACGCTCCTAGATCCAAAGCAGGAACAAGCCGTCTATTCGAAGAGGAAGTCGGTACTCGTCGCGTTCGGCATCGTTATCTTTTCCGAGTAGAGGAAGGCCTGCGTAGCCGGACAGACATAGTTATCAAGCCCTCGGAGTTTTTGAAGGGTTTGGGTTTGCGCGGTCGAAAGCGACTTCCCGACACTAGAGAAAGCCGTCGCATAGTAGTACGAGATCTCGCCATCCAGAGCGCCGTACTGGCGCGCGAGCGACATCACCGAGGCCTCGTCTACGCTCCCGCCGGTGAGCGCGACCCGAAGCAGGTTCGAAATGGCCCGCCTTTTATCCACGATGCTCGTGATGTCCGTGCGTTGCGAATCAATGACGCTCGTCACGGTCGATCGCTGGGTGCTATCAAGCGCGCTCAGGAACGCCGCGCCCTGGTCGCCGGTGATGGATTCGTCGATCGTGTACCCGGCATTTCCGATGGCGGGCGCGTCCTTAATGTAGAAACCGCCGAAATAGTCAGCGTGCCGTTCTGGACAGAAGTAAGTATCTGCTTCCACGCTGCCGCCGTACCAGCTCAGGATATCGCCGGCGTAGGTCATCATGAGAACGTTCTCGTCGTGCGTCATGCTCGACTTATCAAGCTGGTCAGGCAAGGCCGCCCAAGAGTAAAAGCCGCCCTTCATCATGGCGTCGAGGAAAGTTTTCTGGGAAGCGGTCAAAGAGTTCACAACGTCGGCATATAATTTTGCTCGCTGGATACTTATCTGAGCATCGAGCGCGTAAAGGTCGGAAGAGTAGCTCATGACGGCCGACTTACTGAGACCGGTCGACCCGGACGGAATATTGCCGGTCAACTGCCGCCGGAACGCGACCATGAGCGGGAAGCGGCTATACGCGAACTGATTGACCAAACTTTCCTGCGCCTTCGCGAGCGTAAGCATCTTCGTTTTTTGGTCAGCCGTCAGGACAGAAAGGACGTTGTTCGCGGCGTTCGTCACAAAATCCGTGCTGTGCCCTTTTCCGGCCTGGGTCACATCGCGGAGATATTGGAAGCCAAAGAAATCCGCCACTTTTCCGGGCGGAAGGAAAGAATCCGAGCAAGTGTTCCCTGTCAGAAAACCCAGGCCATCGAAAGCCATCGTGTTCAATTGGGCATTATCCGAAATCGCCTGCGAAATGTTGTACTGGTTCTGGCCGGTGCTTGATGTTTGGCTGCCGGTCGATTGGCCGCCAACATTCTGACCGGATGATTGGCCAACGTCCCCGCCCTGGCCTTTGCGGCAGGCAAGCACGCCCGGTTTATCATCGCACGTCCCCGAAGATTGAGCGCCTTTATCCAAGAACTGGCACGCATCGCCGACGGCTTTTCCGCTGCACGCCGCGATTGCGGCCGCGGGCGGCGCGCTCTTCGATCCGCCTTTTCCCCCTTGAGCCGACTGATTCAATTTGGCGCGCGAGATGGCGCCGAAATAACCGGCGGCCGGATTGATGCCGTTCGCTAATTGAAATTGAACGACCGCGGCTTTCGTAAGGCTCCCGAAATAGCCGGTGATCGGACCATTATAAAATCCCAATCCGGCAAGCGTCTGCTGAAGCTCTGTAACTTGCGCACCCCGCGAACCGAGCGTAAGGGGAGAATTGATAGCCGCCCGGGCAAAACCGGAGACAGCGCCCATCATTACGACGCTAACCGCAACCCTGACGATTTTTTTCATATTTAAATGATACATAAAAAAATTTCTCTTAAAAAACAGTTTTGTGAACAGTGGTTGCGCTCCTTCGTCCGTTCATAAAGATAATTTCTAAAAATGCCGCCCCTTTTGGTATAGTTATCCCTATGAGCCGAATGTTCCGCGGCTACAAGACCATGTTCACGAGGGAGCACGTCCGGTCGCTCCTGTTCGCTTTTGTCCTGCTTGGCCTCGCCATCGTCTTCCAGTTCTACGCTTCGGCCTACTCGGAACGTGTTTCCAGCAATTTCGTCCAGGACATTCTCCTCGATAACCTGCCCATCGTTAACCTCAACGCCATCATTGTTGAAGGCGCCCTGGCGGCTATTGCCGGAAGCGTCCTTCTTCTTCTCTACAAACCGCAATATCTCATTTTTACCCTGAAGGCCGGCGCTATTTTCATCGCCACCCGGGCGGCCTTCGTGGCGGCAACCCACCTTGGAATTTATCCGGGCCAGATCAACCCTGATACGACGGGCTTCTTCGACCGCATCTACCTAGGACTTGACCTGCAGGCCGGATTTTTCTTCTCGGGACACACGGGATTCTCGGTCCTCATGGCGCTTATTTTATGGGATGAGCGGTTCTGGCGCTACTTGTACATTGCCCTAGCCATTGTTTTCGGGATATCCGTCCTGCTCGCTCACGTCCACTACACCATCGACGTTCTCGCCGCGCCGTACATGACCTACGCCATTTTCAAACTCTCCCAATATTTCTTTGAGGAAGATTACGAGATGATACGCGCTTCCGAACCGTAGAAGATACGGTTGGAATGGTGGCTGGCCCGATTTCCTCCTAGTATCACCATCGCGAAACCTTCGCCTTCCCGTAGCAGTATGCCGCTAAGAGCGTCGTGATGGGCACCGCGCAGACGAGTGCCAAGCTCCCGACGAGCGTCCGCACGATCTCCTCGGCGATGGGCTCGCTATTTACGGTCAACCAGAGCGGCGCGATGTTGTTCTGCGCCTGGACAATAAGTAAGAGAAAGAGCGGTAGCGCGACCCCGGCATAGGCGAGCACGAGCGTGTTCACGAGCGAGGCGATATGTTCCCGACCAACCGTGAGCCCGCGCCGGTATAGCTCGGCAAATCCGAGCTTCGGGTCGGCCCGCTTTATCTCCTCCACCGTCGTCGCTTGGCCGACCGTCACGTCGTCGAGCACGCCCAGCATCCCGATGATGATACCGGCCAAGAGCAGACCGCGCAGGTTCAGTGTGCCGATGTTCAGCCGCAGGTAGAAACCCGCTTCGGTGGAAAGTCCGAGCAGGCCGGCAAATGACGTGAACCCTATCGTGAGCCCGAGCGCAATGCCAAGCGTGATAAGCGTCCCGGCAAGCGCAATGGTCGTTCGGCGATTAAATCCGTGAGCCAGATAGAGCGAAATGACGGCAATGATGACCGCGCCGACGAAGCTGATGAATAAGGGGTCATGGCCGCCGAGGATATTCGGTACCACGAAAAAGAACAGGACAGCCATGCTCGCGCTGAGACCAAGGAGTGACGTGAACCCGCGCACGCCGCCGAGGATGAGGACGGCCAGGACGAAGATGAGCGCGAGTATGGCGAGGGCCGGGAGACGGTAGCGGTCGGTCATGTAGTACGCATCGCCTTGGTAGTCGGTATTCTTGGCGACGATAATGGTCTCACCGACCCGTACGCGTTGGGCCGGGTCGGCGGTCGATAGTCCCCGGTCGTGGATGATCGTTTGCTGACCGCGCCCTGAACCCGTGAGGAATTTGATACCGACAGTGTCCAGCCAGGCCGTGGCTGGATCGACTCCCGCTGTGGCTTCCTGCACCGAGACCACCTTGGCCACAAGAACATTATCCGACGGGAAGAGGTTTGCGAACCATATTTGGACAAGGTCGGAACCCGAACCTATGAAAAGCGATATGGTCGCCAGTCCGACCGCGCCAATGATGACCAGGCGAATAAGATACGGCAGGCGTTTTACGTGTTTCATGTCGGTTTTTTGCTGCAGGCCTTGCAGACGCCATAGAACTCCAGCGCGTGCTGTCGAATTTCCGCGAAATGCTTCGAGGCACGGAGGGCGGCAGCTTGGATCTCGCCGACGCCGCAGCGATGAACGTCCTCAATTCTACCGCAGTGGAGGCAGACCAGATGGTGATGCTCGGCGAGGATGGCGAGCTCGTAATGGGCGTGATTGTGCTGAAAATCAACTTGGCGGACAACACCTGCCTCTTTAAATTCCTTCAGCGCTCGATAAACCGTGACTTTATTGGGCTCGGTTTTGAGTTTTTCCAAAATCTCCTCCACATTTATGGGCGCTCGGGCTTTTTGGAGAACTGAGAGGGTCTCCAATCGCCCAGGAGTTACTCGAAATCCCTTCCGGCGAAGCAGAGTAGTCAATTCCTTTTCATTTTGATGACTCATAATTTTTTATGCTAGCACACCGTCATTCGGTTTCC
>DATJQA010000057.1:0-3916 GCA_035506115.1 Minisyncoccota bacterium
GGCACCGAAGCGTCATCGTCCGGCCGTCGTTCGTTACCGAGATCAAACACGCGGTCCTTATCCCAAAAGCTACCGCCCCGGTCGGCACAAGCACGTCTCAGGCCGTTTGGCTTATTGGCGATGAGCTCCTCCGGCAAACTCCGACCGGAACGCTCATCTGGCGAAATACGCCGATCCCCGGCACGAAGGTCGTCGGCTGGACGAACGACAGCAACCGTCTTTTAACAACTACGAACGGAAGATTCTTCTGGACAGACCTTGCGGCCGGTTCGAGTACAGAGGTCGCTCAGCGTCTCCGCGCGCTCGGCCTCGCTCTGCCGAAAGGCGCGAACATCACAACCGTTCCTCAGAACAGCAGCTGGCTTATCTTGAGCACCGACCGCACCATCTCGCTTTTCGACCTCGAGAACGACACGGTCACGGTCATTGCTTCCACGACCGGTCCGGCGGCCATCGGCTTGGTCAGTGCCACCCGCAATCTCATTGCCTGGAGCGCCGGCCGAACGGACCCGGAACGCACCGAGCTCTCGGTCCTTGATCTAAATTCTTCCGCTGTCTCGACCACGACCATACCCGGTCAAACGATCCGCCTCGCCTGGTCGAAGAACGGCGGCCATCTCGGCATCCTTCAAAACACGAACGCTCTTTATCTCTACGATCCCAAGAGCCACACTTTCATGCCCCGAGCGAACGACGTCCATGATTTCGATTTCACGAACGACGACAGCCGCCTCGCCGCGCTCGATTGGCACAGCCTGGAAATATTTTCCTTCACGACCGACGATTACTGGCGCTTCAATATCCCCGACGCGGAGAACTTAAAGAGGGTTGCGTGGTACACGGATGGCGCGCATCTCATCCTGGAATATCCCGACCGTTTCGCTCTTCTTGACCTCGACGACGCCGGCCTTGAGAACGTCCAGACCATTACGACCGCTTCGGCCGGCGTTTACGACGAACGTGCGAACACGCTCTACTTTATCAGCGCCGGAAATATCTTCTCTCTCGTTTTCCCGAAATAATGAAGAAGGGGGTGATGTCCGCGCGGACACCACCCCCTCTGGTTTAGAACAACCATCAACAAAGAGGAGCTTGTGGCTGCCTCTGCTAGAACGCCTGCAGAACGTTCCTCTCGGACCCGTACACACCCGTACGGCCGGTCGTCGGCTCCGTCGCCGAACGAGACCGGAGGACTCGTAGTGCCAGGCTAGCCCTTAGGTTGCCTGAACAGCGCCCTAGAGACGGTCTCCGGTGATTAGCCGGAGACGATCACCCCCTCTCAGGAGGCCAGCGCCCCCGCCGACGAAGGACCGTGGACAGCGCCCGAACGGACCGAGCACCGACGCGCGGCACTCCCAGGTGGTGCAGAACGGCAGCTCCATGAACATCTCATTTGCGCCTCCTCAGAAGATGGAACGTCGTAAACGCCTCTCTAGCTGTGAATCCAGCTGACTGACTTTCTTATACCGTGAACAAGGGCGGCGAACAAGTGTTCATAACCTTCCCTCTATTCCTTCTCCTCGACAGTCTCTTCCTTAGACAAAGACTCGTCCACGAATTCGAACCCCCATACCATAAAGGCGAACTCGCCGCAGCCGTGACGCTGGTTGATATCAACCTTTCTGGCGAAGAAACGTTCGTTGCACCTTGGACAGCGGTATTGGACCATTTCCGGTAAGCTCAAAAAAATATGAGGCCGGCAGAACCGGCTCACGAAGGTATGATAACACAAGGTTTTTCTGAATGGAATATCCACAGGCCTCTCTCGCTCCAGCGGGCGAAAAAGAAACCCCGCCGGCGGCGGGGTTTCTTTTTCTTTAACGCTTGGCCCACTGTGGGGCGCGGCGGGCTTTCTTCAGACCGTATTTCTTGCGTTCCACCATACGCGGGTCGCGGGTCAGATAACCCATCACGCGCAGGTTCTTCTTCAGTTCCGGGTTCCATTTCACGAGGGCGCGGGCCAGGCCATGCCGGACGGCTTCGGCTTGGGAAGCGATACCGCCGCCCGTGACCTTCGCGGAAATACCGAATTTCTCTTCGAGCTTCGCGTCTCTCAAGGAAGCGGTCGCGTTCACCGAAAGGCGCTCGAGGACGAAATATTCCTTGAGGGTCTTGCCGTTCACGACCGACTCATGGCCGCCCGGCGTGAGCCGGACGCGCGCCGTGGCCGTCTTCCGGCGGCCAATGCCTTCGAAGTACCGATGAGGGGCCGCTTTCGCCGCCGGGGCGGATTTAGTTTTCTTTTCCATGGACAAAAATTAGATTCTTGAGACGCTTTTGGTTCAAAAAATTCTTCGGGAGCATCTTCCGGACGGCCTCGCGGAGCACCTCGGTCGGCCGCTTAGCGAACGCTTCCGCAAATTTTGCCTCTTTCAAATGACCCATGTAGCCGGTGTGCCGATAATAGATCTTCTGGACCGCTTTATTCCCGGTCACCACGAGCTTATCGGCGTTCGAAACATACACCCGGTCGTTGCTCACGCGGTTCGGGGCGTAGTCCGGGCTCTTTTTCCCCTGGAGGATAACGGCGATCTCCGAGGCAAGCCGGCCCAGGTGTTTTCCTTTAGCGTCGATGCGGTGGTCCATAGCAGAGAGAGTGTACTCGAGATGAGGGATTTAGACAAATTCGACGATAGCCGTCGGCGCGGCGTCCCGTTTGCGGGCCGTACCCAATTTTTTGATACGCAGATAACCGCCGGCGCGGGTCGCATACTTCGGCGCTATCTCCTCAAAAAGCTTGGAAGCCGTCCGGGGATTTCCCAGGCGCGCGATAAGCAAGCGGCGCGCGGCGAGCGTCTGTTTCTTAGCGAGCGTCACCAAACGCTCTACCTGAGAGCGAATGACCTTGGCGCGCACTTCGGTCGTCTCGATGCGCCCGGCCCGAATAAGATCGTTCGCCAGGTTCCGGAGGAACGACCGGCGCCGACCCGTGATCCGATGGAATTTTTTTCCGACTTTGCGATGCCGCATTGGGATATTTGATTAAGCTTCCCCTTCCGCCGCTTCTTCTTTCTTCTTCGAAGCTCGCTTCGGCTTGCTCTCCACTTCCGCGTTTTCGAATTCTTTGACCTCGACGCTGAAAACCTTCTCGAAGTGGTCCTTCAGGATGTTGGCGGTCTTATGAAGAGCGGACGACGGGCTCACCGTCCCGTCCGTTTCGATCTCGAGACGCAAGCGATTATAGTCCGTCCGGTCGCCAACACGCATGTTCTCCACGGTGTAGTTCACCTTCGTGACCGGCGAGAAGAAAGCGTCCACGCCGATGGTCCCGATGGCCAACTTCTCCGTTTTCCGAGATTCGACGGCGGAATAGCCCAGGCCCCGCTCGACCGTTATCTCGGCTTCGAACTCCGTCCCCTTGTCAGTCACCGTCGCGATGACCTCTTCGGGATTGACCAATTCCACGTCGGAATTGAGCTTGATATCAGCCCCCGTCACGGTCTTTTCGCCTTTGACCTTCAAAAGCAGGGTCTGTGGCTCATCCGTATGCATCCGAAAGCGCAGTTTCTTGAAATTCATCGTCAGCTCCACAACATCCTCCTTAACGCCCGACAGGGTCGTGAATTCGTGGGCGACGCTCTTTATCTTCACGTAGGTCACAGCCGCGCCCGGCAAGGATGACAGAAGGGCCCGGCGCAAAGCATTGCCGATGGTGAGTCCGTAACCGGCGTAAAGGCCTTCGATCTCGAACACTCCGCGGCGCGCTTCCTCGGAAACGGTCTTTATGGAAACGGTCGAGCTCAAATGTGAGTACTCCATAATATTTTGTTTTTTTATTTACTGAACGATTCGACCAATAAGTTAATTTCAAAAGGCGATTCCGTGTCCGCCGGCGACGCGACGACGTGCCCCTCAAGCTTCGCGGGGTCAAGCGCGAGCCAGCTCGGCACCTCCCGTTTCTTCAAGGTCTCGGCCA
>DATJQA010000058.1:0-7901 GCA_035506115.1 Minisyncoccota bacterium
CGGAGCGGCGGTATTCGATCGGGATAATCCTCGGAAAGCGACCTGGCGTTCTGATTATCCGCTTTGGGAAGCGCCGTCTGACTGGCCGACGCGCATCGTTCATCCGCTCGGCATCATCGAGTTCGAGCGAACGCTCATGGCCTACTGGGAAGTGGACGGCGCTATCTACGCTTCCGCTTTGCCGCGCTTCTGGCGCGATCGGAACTGGCCTGGC
This sequence comes from Minisyncoccota bacterium, assembly GCA_035506115.1. Taxonomy (GTDB): domain Bacteria; phylum Patescibacteriota; class Minisyncoccia; order UBA6257; family 2-01-FULL-56-20; genus DATJQA01. The sequence goes on from DATJQA010000058.1 coordinate 215, forward strand.
CAGATACCGGCAACGGCGCCGGCCCTCCAGCGCTACGAAGGCAATCCTGTCCTCGAGCCGCGCGCGACCCATCCCTGGGACGCCGTGGCGGCTTTTAATCCGACCGCTCTTCATGAGGACGGTAAGACGCATATTTTGTACCGAGCTATCGGTGTTGGCGACGTTTCCGTTATCGGCCACGCGGTTTCAAAAGACGGTTCTGATATCCATTACCGGTCCGACCACCCGGTGTACGCGCCGCGTGAACCGTTCGAAGGTGCGGGTCATAAGCACAAGGGTATAAATCCGAAGCAGTACCCGAACATGGCCTATATTTCCGGCGGCGGCGGCGCCGGCGGTTGCGAAGATCCGCGTCTCACGCGTATCGACGACACGGTCTACATGACCTATGTGGCTTACGACGGCGGCAGTCCGCCCCGCGTGGCGCTCACTTCCATCGGCATAGATGATTTCCTGGAAGGGGAATGGAACTGGACGAAGCCCGTGCTCATTTCGGAGCCCGGCGTCATCAATAAGAACGCTTGTATCCTGCCGGAAAAGATAAACGGTAAGTACGTCATTTTCCACCGTGTCTATCCGGACATTCTCATCGATTACGTTGATGACCTGGAATTCGACGGCGAGACGAAGTGGCTGGAAACGAAGGCCAAGATCTCGCCCCGGGCGACGGCCTGGGATAGTCGAAAGATCGGCGTCGGGCCGACTCCGCTAAAGACAGACAAAGGCTGGCTTGTCATCTATCAGGCGGTCGGCGAACAAGATCCATCCCGGTATAAGATGGGGGCGATGCTTTTGGACCTCAAAGATCCCTCGAAAGTGCTTTATCGGTCCCGGCACCCGATCTTGGAGCCGGTCGAATGGTACGAGAATAACGGCCACAAGTACGGCGTTATCTATCCTTGCGGCGCGGTCATTCGGGACGATATGCTATATGTCTATTACGGCGGCGCCGATAAAGTGGTCTGTGTTGCGTCTGCACCCCTTAAAGAATTCTTGGAACAGCTCATCTCGACCGAATCGCCCCATCTCCGGGCCGTGTCGGTGGGTTGAGCGCGACCGTTATGATACGTATCGAGCGCTCGGAAGAAAATCCTATAATTGTTCCTGAGGTCAAACGCGATTGGGAGGCCGAAGCCACTTTCAATGGCTGTCCGACCGTCGGTCTGGGCGGTATCCATCTTCTGTACCGGGCCGTTTCCCGGCCCCGCGCCCAAGGCGGGGCCGAGCTGAATGTTTCGACCGTGGCGACCGCGGTTTCGCGGGACGGCGTTCACTTCCGTGACCGTCGGGTTCTGGTCGAGCCGGAATACGACTGGGAAATGTACGGCTGCGAGGATCCGCGGGTCACGAAAGTAAACGGCAAGTATTACATTTTTTATACGGCCCTTTCAAAATTCCCGTTCGGCCCGGAAGGCATTCGGGTTGGTTTAGCTATCACGAAGGACCTGAAGAAAATAGAGGAGAAGCACCCGATCACGCATTTTAACTCGAAAGCCATGGCTCTCTTCCCGGAGAAGATAAAAGGGAAGCTCACGGCCATTTTGACCGTGGATACGGACACGCCACCGGCGAAGATCGCCATCGTCCAGTTCGATAAAGAAGAGGACATGTGGTCGCGTGACCATTGGGAGAAATGGCGTTCGGAGATCGGCCGGCACACGCTCACTCTGGAACGTGGCCGGGGCGATCACGTCGAGGTGGGAGCGCCGCCGGTCAGGACATCGAAGGGCTGGCTTCTTGTTCACTCTTATATTCAGAACTATCTGACCTCCGGCCGGCCCATCTTCGGCGTCGAGGCGGCCCTCCTTGACCTCAAAGACCCGCGGCGTGTCGTTGCTCAGACCACGGCGCCGTTCCTGGTGCCCGAAGAGCAGTATGAACTTTACGGAAAGATCCCGAACATCGTTTTCCCTTCCGGCGTGCTCATAAGAGGCGATAAGCTTTTCATTTACTATGGCGCGGCCGATACGACGGTCTGTTTGGCAACAACAAGTGTCAAAGCCCTTCTCAAGAACATCTTCGCCAAGTCGAAGGTCTTACCGATGGCCGCGCGCTTTTCAAAGAATCCTATCATCAAGCCCGACCCGAGCCACGGCTGGGAGGCGAAGGCGACCTTTAATCCAGCCGCTATCTACGAGCATGGCCGGGTCCATCTTCTGTACCGGGCGATGAGCCAGGATGGCCTGTCGGTCTTGGGTTACGCCTCGAGCCGGGACGGCTATCGGTTCAAGGAGCGCCTCCTTGAGCCCGTCTATCGGCCGCGGATGGATTTCGAAGAGCGGAAGAATCCTTCCGGGAACGCCGGTTGCGAGGATCCGCGTCTTACGCTCATCGGTTCGACGCTCTACATGTGTTACACGGCCTACGACGGCGCGAGTCCGCCTCGCGTGGCGCTTACCTCCATCAGCCTCAAGGATTTTCTCGCGAAGCGCTGGCGCTGGGCGCCGCCGTGCTTGCTTTCGCCGCCGGGTCTGGATGACAAAGATGCCGCTCTTTTTCCGGAAAAATTCGGCGGTAAGTTCGCTATCATTCATCGCTTAAAGAACGATATGGATATCGGTTTCGTCAAAAAATTCCCCTTACCGAAAAATACCTGGCTTTCTGACACGGCTTGGTTCCGGCCGCGCCGGGGCATGTGGGATGACGAGAAGGTCGGCCTGGCGGCGCCGCCGATCAAGACCAGGGCCGGCTGGCTCATGCTTTATCACGGCGTTTCGAGCGCTGACCACCAGTATCGGGTGGGGGCGGCTCTTTTAGCCCTGCGGGACCCGAAAAAGGTCCTAGCCAGGACGGATAAGCCTATTCTGGAGCCGACGACCGACTACGAGAAGCAGGGGCAGATAGCGAACGTCGTCTTTCCCTGCGGAGCGGTCGTCGTCAAGAATAAGCTGCTCGTTTATTACGGCGGCGCGGACACGGTGGTCGGGGTCGTGACCTTTGATCTGCCGAAACTTCTAGCCGCTCTTCAGGCGGCCTAGAACGACTTGGGTCGGGCCGAAAATTATGTCATACTGAACAGTATGGATACATTGATACACGCGGACGTTTTCTTTTTTGTCACCGCCATCGCTGTTGTTATCGTCGGTTTTGTCCTTGCCATCGCCGGCGTTTATTTCATCCTCATCCTGCGCGATGTCCGTTATATCGCGCGCCGCGCCCGCGAGGGGAGCGACCAGCTGACCCAGGATGTCAATGACCTGCGTGCTACTTTACGGGCGGAAGGCGCCCAACTTAAGATGCTCATCGACGGTTTGACCAGAATGTTCGGCGGTGAGAAGAAAAGGTCGAGGCGAAAGTAAATCAATCCTATGGCGAAAAAATCGATGGCCGGAAAGATGGCGCTTGGCGCCGGCTTGGCGGCCGCGGCAGTCGTGGCGGCGGCGGGCGCGTACTTTTTCACCGGTAAGGGCGGAGCGAAGAATCGCCGCCACGTGAAGGCCTGGGCGCTCAAAGCCAAGGCCGAAGTGCTCGAAGAACTGGAGCGCGCCAAGCACGTGACGGAGAAAGAGTATCGCCGCGTTGTGAAGACCGTCCTGGCTCGGTATCAAAAGTTGCCGAAAGTAGATTCGAAAGAGGTCGCGGCTTTAGGGAAAGAGCTTGAGCGGCATTGGAAAGCTGTCCGCCGAGAAGTGGAAAAGAACGTCAAAAAGGCGACCCGAAAGGCAGGTCGTTCAAAGAAGCGCCTCTAGAGGGGGCGCAGCCAAAGAGATAGAAATATCCGAAAAGATTCCCGCTCCGGCGGGGATCTTTTTCTTATTTAGGCAACGGCGTTCCGGTGGCTCTCCGCGATCAGCCCTTCTTCTTCGGAGATCCATTGGGAAATGGTGGTCAGGATGACCAAGCTGACAGCCAGGGCCGAAACAGCCGAAAGCTGTTCCTCAACAAAGAGGAAGAACTGCGTGAGGAAGATGGAGATGAGCACCGCCCATTTGAAGAGGTGATAGCTTGCCAGGCGGCGTCCGCGGAGCAGCGCCAATGCGCCGGCGAAGACGAAAGCGCCGGAGAGTACGGAAGAAATTATCTGCCCCCAATCAGCGAACGAATCGGCGGCGCTGACCGTCCGGAGAGCGGTCACAACTTCATATATGGAGCCAGTGATAAAGAGAGTGATGAGCGTTTTAGCGAACCATGATTTCTTTACGAGATGAAGGTATTTGTCGCGCACTTTCCGGCGGAGTCGAACGAAGATGTTCGGGTGGCGTTCAGTGATGACGTTCGCTTCGTACAGTAGTCGGTAAAGTTGGCGGACCGCCGGGTTCTCCTGGTCGGCGCGGTCCAGATAGCGGAGCGCCCGGGCGCGCTCTTGTTCGTCGAGGTCGTAGAGGATTATTTCCTTTGATGACTCCAGAGCGTTCGCTGCGTAATCCTTCGGTGAAAAAACAAAGCGTTTTTCGAACGCGCGCAGGCCAAGAAACAAAAGAATGAAGATAACGTAAATGATGGCGATGGACGGCTCAAAGAAATAATCGTTCTTTTTTGTGATGAACTTCCCGATCTCGTCGATGAAGAGGCCGAAGCCGATGCCGCCCATGACGGCGGCGAATTGCTTAGCTTCTTTGTTCAAGAAGACGAGAAGGACGAAAACAGCGAACATCATGAGCAGGCCACCCCAGAGAAGGTGGGCGATATGATACTGGCCGTGGGCGAGCATTGGATAGCCGGTGAGCTCTAGAAAGACCCGGACCACCAGGATGGTAGAAATAGCGGCGACCAGGAATGATTCGATCAGGTCTCCGCCCTCGATATTCCTTAAGAATGGGGAGAGGCGAAGATGGATGAGCTTTTTCATGGATATCGGGTATCATTATACCATCGGCGGAGGCGGGTGCTGACAAGCCGCGCCCGGCTTCGTACAATTAGGTCAAGGTCATAAAGTCTTTTAACCCCAAAATGGAACAAGGCTCACCGGTTCGGAAGCTTTATCGGTCGGAAAAAGACAAGGTCCTCGGCGGCGTCTGCGGGGGCTTAGGAGAATATTTCTCTATCGATCCAGTCATCATCAGGGTCCTCTTCGTCCTGCTCACTATCCCCGGAGGCGGCGGTCTCATCGCCTATATCATCCTTTATTTCCTGATACCGCCCGCCCCTGGCGAAGGCGCCGAGGACGCTTCGGTCCCCGACCTGGGAAAGCGGGTCAAGGCGGCGGCGGAGGAGTTCCGAACGCACGCGGAACATTTTGCCGAAGAGGCTCGGACAGCCAGAGCGAACCGTTCGGCGCGCCGGGAAGAGCGCCGGCGGGTTTTCGGTATCGTTTTGGTACTTGTCGGCGGCTTCGCTCTGCTCGATGCCATTTTCCCGATGAGCTGGTTCAGCTGGCATTTTTTCTGGCCGCTCCTCATCATCGGCTTCGGTGCTTATCTGGTCGCTCGGAGCGCCGATAAAAATAAACAAAAAAAAGAAGAAGATCATGGATAAAAAATTCACTCTTTCGGCTTGGCAAGTGGGCGTTGGCGTTATTCTTGTGGGCGTGATCGCTTTTTTTCTGGCGCATCCACAGCAGGGAGTGACACCCAGTGAGGCGCCGTCCGCGCCGACGACTTCGGACACGAACGTGGTGCCGGCCGCACCGGGGATCGGCCAACCGACCGTGCCGAACGGCGGGACAAATCAGCCGGCCCAAACCACTGGAAATTCAAAGAGCGCGCCGGCGACCCGCTCGACTTTGAACTTCGCGGTCCCGCTTTCTAATGACCAGTGGGCGATCGGTGTTTCTCATCTTATCGCCTGGAACAAGCCGGCGGGCGTGACCGGTGGGTTGTACTTAGCCGACGCGAGCACGAAGAAATTGGTCGGCTGGATCTTGCCGAATACGACGGTTCGTCAGACCTCGTATGATTGGGACACGCGAGATGTCTCTATCACCAGGACTGGCGGGACGCGTCAGCCGCTCACGCCGGGAACTTATGTCGTTCGTCTCATGTTCGATGGAAAATACGCAGAAATAGAAAGCCCGACCTTCACTATCTTGGCGGAGGGGAGCGTTGATCAGCCAAGCGCTTATGTGCGGATAGGAGATGGGACGATCGCGCCCCGAGTGCTTGAAGTGCCGGCCGGTCGACGGGTGGTATTCCTGAACGCCGATACTGTCCGACACACCATCTCGAAAGCCGGGCCGACAGATTTCAGTGTCGATTCTGGAAAGACCTACATTCTCCAGACGTCCGGCATCCCGGCCGGGACGTATCCGTATTCTTCGAATGTCTACACTTACACGGCGCCGGGGACGCTCATCATAAAATAATGCCGAAGATAAACAGTATCCGGGCGCGAGAGATCCTCGACTCTCGGGGCAATCCGACGATCGAAGTTGATCTCGAGCTTGAGGGCGGAGCTTTCGGACGGGCGGCAGTCCCGTCCGGCGCTTCGACCGGCAGTCACGAAGCGCTTGAGCTGCGCGATAACGATCCGACTCGCTATGGCGGGAAGGGAGTTCTGAAAGCAGTTGGCAACGTGAACGGAGAGATTGCCGGGACGCTTGCCGCAAAAGAGTTGGACCAAGAAGCTCTTGATCGAACGCTTATTGCGCTTGACGGCACGCCGAACAAGAGCCGGCTTGGTGCGAACGCTATTTTAGGCGTGTCGCTGGCCTTCGCGCACGCCAGCGCGGCGGCCGAAAAGAAACCGCTCTACCGGTATTTCGAAGCCATCGGTCGGACCGGTCGGCCGCTTTCATTGCCCGTGCCGCTTATGAATGTCATTAACGGCGGCGCTCACGCGACTAATTCTTCCGACATTCAGGAGTTCATGCTCGTCCCGTCCGGCGCGCCGAGCTTTCGGGAGGCGCTCCGCGCTGGCGCCGAAACGTTCCAGGCCTTGAAAGGTATCCTGAAAAAGAAAGGTTTTGCGACGACGGTCGGGGACGAGGGCGGTTTTCCGCTCTCGAACGCGACCTCGAACGAGTTGCCGCTCGAACTCCTTCTCGAAGCCGTCCGGGCGACCGGTCGCGAGCCCGGTCGGGATATTGCCTTGGCGTTCGATGTGGCCTCGACGGAGCTTTATCGCGACGGGAAGTATCAATTTAATTGCGAACACGTTGAGCTTTCAGCGGAGGAGGTCATTGCGCGATACCGAAATTGGCTCGATAAGTATCCGCTTGTCTCCATCGAAGACGGCCTAGCGGAAGATGATTGGATGGGCTGGCAAAAGATGACGGTCGAGCTTGGCGTTCTGGCCCAGCTCGTCGGCGATGACATTTTTGTGACGAACACCGAACGGGTCAAGCGCGGTATCGACGAGAAGGTTGCGAACGCGGTGCTCATCAAGTTGAATCAGATCGGGACCGTGACAGAAACGCTCGAGGTCATTCGGCTCGCGCTCGGGGCCGGCTATCGGTGTGTCATTTCGCACCGCTCCGGCGAAACGGAGGACACGACCATCGCCGACCTCGCGGTCGGGACGGGCGTAGGGGAGATAAAGACCGGCTCGCTTTCCCGGACCGAACGGGTGGCGAAATATAATCGCCTGTTGTGCATCGAAGAGGAGCTCGGGGCCGAAGCGGTCTATGCCGGTTCGATTCTCAAAAGGAACCAACGATGAGCTAAAAAGAAAAACCCCGCGCTAAGCGGGATTTTTCTTTTCTGAGGCTAGGTCCGACTTCAGGACCTCGATCTCCGTTTCGTTGTTTCCGAATCGGAACGCTTTGGCTTTCGAATCCATCCAGATATCGACGTAGTTCTTCATTCGCACG
>DATJQA010000059.1:0-12184 GCA_035506115.1 Minisyncoccota bacterium
CGAGAGCGACGGTTTCGTGGCGGTTCTCTTCAAGGAGCGGGTCGGGCGGACCCTTCGGGAAAGAACCGTCCGGCGTGTCGTTCAAGGGCACGATCATGATGGGCAGGTCGAGCGCCCGCACGTTCTGGACGACCGGCCCGAACATGCCGTTCACGACGACCGTGAGCGGCTTTATCTTCGCCACATTCACAAAGGAAAGGCACTTCTTTAAATAATCCGCCCGGATATCGAGCTTCTCGATCTTGCCCGATTCTTTCTCTACATATTTATAGCCCGTGAGCACAAGCCTCTTTATCTCTTCGATGCCGCTGTCGCCCGAGATGGGCAAGGCGCCCTTCCGCATCATTTTCAAGCCGTTGTACTGCCTCGGATTGTGCGAAGCGGAAATGGTCAGGCCGCCGTCCACTTTATAATGGGCGGTGGCGAAATACATCATGTCCGTCGTGATGACGCCGATATCAGCCACGTCCACGCCGTGGTCCGTGAGCCCGCGGGCCGCCGCCTCCCACAGGGCCGGGCCGGACATGCGCACGTCGCGGCCAAGCACGACCCGCTTGGGTTTGAACAATTTGGCGTAGGCCTGAGCGATGGCGTAAACGGTCGCCTCGTCAAGCTCATCCGGATAGATACCCCGGATATCATATGCCTTAAAAATGGCCGGCGTCATGGATCAGAAATCGTATTGAATAATCTTATCATTTAGGCGAGAATAATGAAGTCATGGCGAAGAAGAACGGCAAAGAGAAACGCAGCTCGGACCAAACGGCGGACGACGAACCTCTGTTCGGCCTCCATCCGGACACCCTCAAAAGCATCTGGGCCGTCGTCTTCTTGGGCTGCGGCCTGGTCCTCGCCCTCGCCTACTTTGGGAATGCCGGCCCGGCTGGCCAGTTCATATATGATATTTTTTCCGCTCTTTTGGGCGACTGGGGTTATGTCGTCCTGCCGCTCTCGCTCTTCCTTGTGGCCGGGGTCTTCTTCGTCTCGCATCGGCGTAAGATCGTTGGTCTGACGTCGCTGGGCGGCCTTCTTCTTATTCTTTCCGTTCTCGGCCTGATGCATCTTTTGGCCGACCCGATCCACAGCGGCTGGTCCGGTTACGTTTTAGGCGCTCTCGAGATGCCTTTCGGCCACGTTGCCGCCATCATTCTGAACGTCATCGTTCTCTGCGTCGCCCTGCTTATTACCTTGAACGTACCGCTCCGTTGGCCGCATCGAACGGAGGCGGAGGAAGAGGACGAGGATGTTAAGATCGCACCGGCAAAGACGACCGAAAGCGCACCGAAGAACGGCGCGAAGAAAGAAGAGGAGGACCGGCCCGAACCGGATGTCGTCATCGCTGAGGACCGCGGCCGCCTGCCGCTCTTCGGCAAGGGCAAGAAACCGGCGGCTCCAAAATTCCCGAACTATGTTCCACCGCCCTTGGAACTTTTGAAATCTTCCGTCGAAAAACCGACGACCGGCGACCTGCGGGCGAACGCTAACATCATCCGACGGACCCTCGAGAGTTTCGGCATCCCCGTTGAGATGGGCGAAGTGAACATCGGCCCCAAGGTGACCCGCTACACTCTGAAACCGGCCGAGGGCGTGAAGCTCTCGCGCATCACGGCTTTGAACCAAGACCTGTCGCTTGCCCTGGCTGCCCACCCCATCCGCATCGAAGCCCCGATCCCCGGAAAATCCCTCGTCGGCATCGAAGTGCCGAACAAAGCGGCGGCCGTTGTCCGACTCGGCAGCTTGATGGCCTACCCCGACTTCCAGGCCGGCGGGCCGCTCGGCTTCGTGCTCGGCCGAGACGTGAGCGGCGAACCGGTCTTCGCGAATCTCGAGAAGATGCCTCACATGCTCGTCGCCGGCGCGACCGGCTCGGGCAAATCCGTGGCTGTTCATTCGCTCATCGTTTCGATGCTCTACAAGAACTCGCCGGCTCAATTGAAACTTGTTATGGTCGACCCGAAACGCGTCGAACTTTCTATCTACGAGAATATTCCTCACCTCATCAGTCCGGTCATCACTGAGAACAAGAAAGCGGCCGGCGTTTTCCGCTGGGCCATCGCGGAGATGGAACGGCGCTACGAGCTCCTCCAGGCTGCCGGCAGCCGGGATATCACAAGCTACAACAAGAACGGCGGCAAGGACGATCCCCTGCCCTTTATCGTCATCATCGTTGACGAACTCGCCGACCTCATGACCTCCTATGGTCGCGAGGTCGAGGGTTCCATCGTTCGCCTGGCCCAGATGGCCCGGGCAACCGGCATTCATCTCGTTCTCACGACTCAGCGCCCATCGGTCGAGGTCATCACCGGCCTCATCAAGGCGAACATCACCGGCCGGATCGCTCTCCAGGTCGCGAGCCAGATCGACTCCCGGACCATTCTCGATACTTCGGGCGCCGAAAAACTTCTGGGTGGCGGTGACCTTCTCTTCGTTTCCGCCGAACTTTCGAAGCCCCGCCGCATCCAGGGGGCCTACATTTCCGAAGAGGAGATCAATGCCGTCGCCGACTTCATTCGCGAGCACAACCTCGGCGCAGCCGAAGCGGTTTCCGACCAGGCGGTTAATTTCGACGCCGCGGCTCCCAAGACCGAACCGCAGGACGGGAACATCTTTGACGAATTTATGACGAGCGACACGAGCGACGAGATGTACGACGAAGCGGTCCAGGTGGTCGCAGAAGCGCAGAAGGCCTCGGCTTCGCTCCTTCAGCGGCGCCTGAAGGTCGGCTATGCCAGGGCGGCGCGACTTCTGGACTTAATGGAAGAAAAGGGTATCATAGGGCCGGGTGACGGCGCGAAGCCTCGGGAGGTTTTCCTAGAAAAACCGGCTCCGGAATAGGTTTTTCGCGCTCGACCCGCCACGATGGACGAGCTTGATTTTCCCTCATTTTTCAACGAAAAGATCAAAGGCCGGGGCCTCAGCCTTCGGAAACTGGCCGAACTTTCCGGTATCACGGAACGCCACCTTGAAGCCCTGAGCCGGGGCGATTATGCGAACATGCCAGCCGCACCTTACTTGCGCGGCTATCTCACGACCCTCGGTCGTATCCTGGATTTCGACGCTGGTTTCTGGTGGGACCATTTCAAAACGAACAATCTCATGCCGAGCTCCGGCCGGACCGATCAACTGCCCAAAAATCGCTTCGCGCCCCGGCGAGCCGGACCCGCCATCGCCATCGGTTGCGCCGCTCTTGCTGTCCTTCTTTATTTCCTTTTCCGCTTCCCTCAGATCTTCGGTCAACCTCTTTTGCGCATCGAAGCGCCGGCGGCGGCGACCTCCCGGGTGGCCGAGAGCTCGATCACGGTCCGCGGCCGGATCGAGAGCGGTGACGAGGTCGCGGTGAACGGCGAATCAGTTCCCGTCGCTTCCGACGGCACCTGGCAAAAAGAATTCTTCCTCCAGCCGGGACTTAATACCATAGAGGTCGTCGGGAAAAAATTCCTCGGCCGCGAAACCCGAATGGTCCGCCAAGTGATCTACGAACCGCCTGTACCCGCGCCGCTCCAGGCCGCAACCAGTACGCCTGCCCCCGCCCCAACTCCATAGCAAGGCCCTCGGCCGGTCGGTTTTTATCGAGTAGACGACCCCGCGGGCGCGGTCTACAATAGAGGCACTATGGCTCAATCAAAAAAACCTTCTGCCCGGGAAGGCCAAACGCACGAGCTGGATCACCTCCTCTCGTCGCTCCGGGACAAGTTCGGCGAAGGCGCAGTAATGAAGCTTGGCGAGGCACGGAAAGTGGACGTGGCGGTCGTACCGACCGGCTCGTTCTCTCTCGACCTTGCTTTGGGCGTCGGCGGTCTGCCGCGCGGTCGCATCATCGAGATCTTCGGTCCGGAATCGAGCGGTAAAACGACGCTCGCTTTGACCGTGGTCGCGGAAGCGCAGAAGCAAGGCGGGAAGGCGGCCTTTATCGATGCTGAGCACGCTCTGGACCCAGAATACGCGAAGCACCTCGGCGTGAAGATAAACGACCTCATCATCTCCCAGCCGGACAACGGCGAAGAGGCCCTGAACATCCTGGAATCGCTGGTGCGCTCGAACATGATCTCGGTCGTCGTCGTCGACTCCGTCGCGGCCCTGACGCCGAAGGCGGAGATCGAAGGCGAGATGGGCGCCCAGTTCATCGGTCTTCAGGCCCGCATGATGTCCCAAGCGCTTCGCAAGCTCACGGCCATTGCCGACAAATCCCAAACTCTAATAATTTTCATCAACCAGATCCGCATGCAGGTCGGCGTCTTCTTCGGCAACCCGGAGACAACGCCCGGCGGCAAGGCTCTCAAGTTCTCTGCCTCTGTTCGTATCGACGTCCGCCGGACCGCCCAAGTGAAGAAGGGTGAGGAGGTCATCGGCAGCCGCATCAAGGCGAAGGTCGTGAAGAACAAGGTGGCGCCGCCTTTCCGCGTCGCTGAGTTCGATATCATGTACGGCAGCGGCATCTCCTACGAAGCAGACGTCTTGAACACTGCCGCGAAATACGGCGTGGTCACAAAATCCGGCGCGAGTTACTCGTTCGAGGGCGAAAAGCTCGGCACCGGCTACGACAACGTCCGCCTAAAGCTCGAGGGCGATAAGAAGCTCCTCCACCGCATCCAGCACGCCGTTCTCCAGGCGATGAAGACCGCTGAAACAAAGGCGCTCGTTGAGGCAGAATAAAATAGGCTCCCTTATAAAGAGCCCCGACAGCGGCGGGGCTCTTTATAAATGCGCGAGCGCTTCACGAAGACCGTCCGGCGAAGTACTTAAGACCAGGTACTTCGAGTAGAACCACCCGTAAACGAAAGTGGCGCTGCTCGACGCAAAATCCGCCGCCCGGACGGATTGACCGGAGATCAGCGTGTCGTGAAAAGGTCCGGCTGCTCCGGGCGAAACCATGAAAAGTTTCTGAAAATCCTCGTTCTTTTCGAGGATTGCGACCGCCGAGCGGGCGGTCAAGGGCGACTGGTTTTCTTGAAGTTTCAGAACATATCCCGGCCAGGCGTTCTGGCCATCGTAGTAAGCATAAGCGGTGAAATCGCGCGTGAACGTGTTCGTCCAAACACTGTTCTCCAACATGGGCGCCTCGAGAGCCGTTAAGAGCTCTGTCCAGGCGGGCGGGTGACCGTCTGGTTTCGTGATGGTCACCTCCAGGAATTCCGAATTGGCTTGGGCGGAGAGGATAGCGGCCAAGAGATCTTCTTTATAACGATCGCGGACATCTGCGCCGGTCCCGCCGATAAGCGACACCGCTACTTTGTCATCCGTCGGGGACCGGAAGAACGACTCATGCCCCAAAAAAACCGGCTCCGTAGACGGAGCCGGTAAACTGACCGGCGCGGAAGGAGCGTGCGTTTTCGGCGCGGAAGGCGGCGGGAAAATCATCGGAACAAAATAGTAGCCGATGAAGAAAAGCACGATGAGCCCCACGAGCCAAATGATTATCCAAAGCGTGATGTTCTGACCACCTTGGGCGGCCGCCGGACCGACGGCGGCAGGGTTGGACTTCGCCTTGGCAGTTTCGGAGAGAGTGAAGGAAACACGCTCGCCGGTCGGCGCCCCACCGCCACCGCTCTGACCGAGAGCCATAAGGTCTCCGGCCATGGTTCGGATGGAAACCTCCGCATTGGTCCCACCGCTGCCTTCGGCAGACGGCGGCGGCGGAACGGCCGAAGCTCCGCTCAAGACCTGGGAAGATTGTGGAACTGGTTCTTCCGGCATCGTGTGCTGTTAATTGTACCACGCAAAAAACCAAAGCGACGACCCGGTCGGACCGAGCGCCGCTTTGGTTTAAGAAGCCGCCTAAGCTTTTCTTTCTTCGTCCGTCAGTTGTTTGACGGATAAACGGATGCGATCGTCCTCGGCGCTGATAATCTTCGCCTTCACGAAGTCGCCGACCTTCACCACGTCGTCCACTTTATTAACGAAGCCGTTCCGCAATTCCGAGACGTGGATCATACCGTCCTTGCCGCCACCCAGATCGACGATCGCCCCGAACTCCAGGTTTTTTATGACCCGGCCTTCGATGATCTCGCCGACCGTGAACTCGCGGGTCATGGCTTTTATCTCGCCCATGGCTTGTTCGGCCGCCGCTTTGTCCACGGCTGCCACGAACACTCGGCCGTCCTCCTCGATATCGATAGAGGCCAAAGCGTATTTTTCAATGAGGCCGTTGATGGTCTTCCCGCCCGGCCCGATGACAAGGCCGATCTTGTCCGGATTGATGGTCGTCTGGAGAATGGTCGGCACGTATTTCGAAAGTGCCGTCCGGGGCGCCGCGAGGACGCCGCTCATGAACTTCAAGATCTCAAGGCGCGCGTCGCGGGCCTGCCCGAGCGTCTGTTTGATGATGGCCGGAGAAAGACCGGCGATCTTTGTATCGAGCTGAATGGCCGTGATGCCGTCCGCCGTACCGGCGACTTTGAAATCCATATCGCCGTAGAAATCTTCCGGCCCCTGGAGATCGGTCAGCACCTGGAACTTCTCGTTGTTCGACATAAGTCCCATGGCGATGCCTGCGCCCATCTTCTTGAGCGGCACGCCGGCGTCCATGAGCGAGAGGACGGACGAACAAACGGTCGCCATTGAGGACGAGCCGTTCGAGGAAAGCGTCTCGGCGACCACGCGGACGGTATACGGGAATTTATCGACGGTCGGAATGAGCGGCCGAACGGCTTTCTCGGCAAGCGCGCCGTGGCCGATCTCGCGTCGGCCCGCGCCGCGGAAATTGCCGACCTCGCCGACCGAATACGGCGGGAAGTTGTAATGCAGCATGAAGCGGCGCTTGCCGGTCGTGCGCATGGTTTCGATCATCTGCTCCGCCCCCGGCGCCGCGAGCGTTGTGACCGCGAGAGCCTGGGTCGAGCCGCGCATGAAGATGGCTGAGCCGTGCGTGCGTTCGAAGAGCGCAACTTCGGCCTCAAGCGGCCGGATCTGAGTGAAGCTCCGGCCATCAGGTCGCCGGCCGTTCGCGAGGGCCTCCTCGTGGACCAGTTTGTCCACCGCGTCTTCGTACATTCGGTCTGCCAACTTGAGATCGGCGTTCTCGAATTTCTCCGAAAGGTGTGCCATGAGCTCTTCCTTCAGCATGCGCATCTGAACGCTCTGCTCCTCCTTTTTCGGCTGGAGAACAGCGGCGGCCAGCTTCGGCGCCAGAAAGGCTTCGAAGGCTGCGGCGAATTCAGGCGTCGGTTCGGCAATCTTGACGACGGTCTTCGGCTTGCCGATGGCCGCTACGATCTTTTCCTGGAAAACAACGAGCTTGTCGATCTCGGCCTGCGCCAAGGTGAAGGCCTCAAAAACATCGGCCTCTTTGGCCTCTTGGCCGGACAGTTCGATCATATTGATCTTGCCCTTCGGACCGGAGGCAAAGGTCTCGAACTCGAAATTCTCCGCCGCCAGAGCCGAGCGGTCGGGATTCACGACAAGCTTGCCGCCGAGGCGCGCGAGGCGCACGCCGCCCACCGGACCGTTCCACGGAATGTCCGAAATGGAAAGAGCGGTCGAAACACCGACGAGGCCGACGAAGTCCGGATCGTTCTCTTCGTCGTAAGCCAGCACGGTCATAACGACCTGAATATCGCGGCGCAGGCGGTAATCGAAAAGCGGCCGGATGGTCCGGTCGACCAAGCGACCGGAGAGCACCGCGTCTTCCGAAGACTTCCCTTCGCGCCGAACGTATCGGCTGCCGAGAATTTTACCAGCCGCGTAGAACCGCTCTTCGTAATCAACTTTGAGCGGCAAATAATCCGTATTGGCCTCGGTCGGCATCATCACGGCCGTCGCGAGCACCGCGGTGCCGCCATATTTAACGATAACGGCCGCGTTCGCCTGCTCGGCGAGCCGCGAGGCCTCGACGGTCAGGGTCTTGCCGCCGATCTCCAGAGTGAATTTTTTTCGTTCGATCATGTTTTTATTATTTTATTTTTTATGACTTTTTGGGGAAAAAAAATAGACGATACCTCATATTGAGTTTTACGATGTCCCATCCGGCGGCTCGTCTTCATCGCGACGGCCGTTTCTCATAAGGCCTGGTCGGATGCGCATTATGGCACGTGGGATGTCCTCGATGTTCACGAACCGGTCCGCTGTTTCTTGAAGCTTGGCGTTGGCGCTCCGATGAAAAGCCGCCACTTCGACGAGCCGGCCGCGCCCCCATCTCAGATAATCCACGAGCGGCACGAAGTCGCCATCGCCGGTCACCAGCACAACAACATCCAAGAATTCTGACATCCGGATAGCGTCGACCGCCATGCCGACATCCCAGTCCGCTTTTTTCGAACCGTCGCCGAAGACCTGGATATCCTTAGAGCGCAGCTCGAGGCCGGCCTTCTCGAGAGCTTCGAAAAAGGCGCCCTCCCCCGCCGCGGTATCGCTCTTCACGACATAGGCCAAAGCCCGGATGAGGCGTCGTTCGCCGACCAGATACTTGATGAGCTCATTATAGTTCACCCGGCCGTGATGCAAATTCTTGGCCGAGTGGTAAAGATTCTGGACATCGATAAAGATGCCGACCCTCTGGTCTGCATAGTAGGTGTCCGCCTTCGGGCGGACGGCGCTCGCCCCTCGCATCATTTATTTCTTGAGATCAAGCTTCTTCGTGAGCTTCGTGTACGCGGCCGGCTCGCGCTTCTTAAGATATTCCAAGAACTTCCGGCGCTGGGAGACCATCTTCAAAAGGCCCCGGCGGGAGTGGTTATCTTTCGGATTTTTCTTAAGATGACCGGCTAACTCGTCGATCTGGCGGGAAAGCATGGCGATCTGGACCTGGGCCGAGCCCGTGTCCTTTTCGTGCGTCCCGTGTTCCGAGACGATCTTTGATTTTACGCGCTTAGTTAACATTTAAAGCCATAATATCAGAAGTTATGGAAAAACGCAAATTTTTCGGTTCTGAGCACTTCCCCAATAATATTTCGCGACAGTTTTAGTGATACAATGATAAAGATGACTGTCATCGAAGATCTCCTCACGGACTATCTTAACTATCTCGAGATCGAGAAGAACCGCTCCCCCAAAACGCGGGAGAATTATGAGCGCTATCTGCGCACTTTCCTCCGGATGGCCAAAGTGAAAAAACCTGCCGACATCACGGACGGCGTCGTGCGTACGTTCCGCGTAGAACTGGCGCGCCGGCAGATGAAAAAAATAACACAGGCGTATTATGTTATCGCCCTCCGGAACTTTTTGAAGTATCTCGCTCGACGCGATATCCCGACTCTCGCCGCGGAAAAAATAGAACTCCCGAAAACAACAAGGGCCGATATCGAGACCCTGGATTATAAGAATCTGGAGCGCCTCCTTCAAGCCCCTTCCGGCGACGACCTGCGCTCGCTCCGCGACCGGGCCATTCTCGAGACCTTCTTCTCGACCGGCCTCCGGCTTTCCGAGCTCTGCGCCCTCGACCGCTACGTCGACCTCGAACGCGGCGAACTCTCTGTCCGCGGCAAAGGCGACAAGCTACGTGTCGTTTTCCTTTCGGACGGCGCCAAAAAAGCCATCAAGGTATATATGGCAAAACGCACCGATCCGGAAACGGCCCTTTTCGTCAGTTTGTCGAAGATTGCAAAGGGAAGTTCAAAGGCACCGAAGGTTTTAGGACGCATCATTCCCCGCGCCGTCGAACGTCTTGTCGCCCATTGGGCGACCGTCGCCGGCATTCCAAAACATATTCATCCCCACCAGCTCCGCCACTCTTTTGCCACTGACCTTCTAGTGAACGGCGCCGACATCCGCGCCGTTCAGGAAATGCTCGGCCACGCGAATATTTCGACGACCCAGATCTATACGCATCTCACGAACAAGGAACTGCGCGAAGTGCACGAGGCCTTCCACGGCCGAAGGCGGGACAACAAATAAAGTTTTAGAACGCGCCGTAAACGCCCGGCAACGCCAGGAGAAATCCTCCAAGACCGAACACCGCCAGCCAAACAATAACGAGACGGCGCGCCCTGGCCGGCGTATGCTCTCCTTGCTCGTGCCAAAAGTGCTCTCCGACAAGCGCAATAAGAACTATTTCCCAAAGGACCGTCGGCAAAGCATGGTAGATGTAGGTCGGCCGGGCCACGAAAAAGAAGGCGAAGATCGTCGCCGCCCAGGCACCGAGAGCGATAACGATGTTGCGTGACCGAGCACGAAAGAACTTGGTATGGAAAAGCCGGATAAGCTCCAAGAGGGCGAGGATAGCCGCGGTCTCTCCCAGAACAACGATGCCCGGATTAAACCAGAAAACGGTCGCGATACGCTCATCGGCGAAGTAGGGTTTCGGGTAAAGATCGAGGAGCCAGTGGTACCAACAACTTTCCCCGGTCGTGAACGGACTGGCGCAGGGCGCATCAACACCGAAAGAATAATTACTGAGACCGAGATAAGTGTTCCAACCGATGACCGCCAGGCGGGTTGATAAGGTCGCCGAGTTGTCATCTAGAGAAACATTTTTAAGATAGGCCGGAACAGGATAGTGGATATTCGTCCAGGTGCTCACGATCGCGGACGGCGAGAAGATAAGAAGTGGGACGAGGCACATGGCTCCGAAAACGAGCGCGCCGCACCCGACAAAAGCAAAAAGGTCACGCAAGTGGACCTTGCGGCGCTCGGCCAGGTCGAAGATCTCGGCCATCACAACCGGCGCGAGGAAGATGATGGCCGTGAACTTCACCGCGAGCGCGATGCCCCAAAGAACGCCGCCCGCCACAACGAATGGTCGTTTTTTGAAGAATAAAACAAGCGCGAGAAAGCCGAAGAAGAGGAACATGCCGTCGAGCAGAATGAGACGCGTCTGGGTCAGAAGGCCGGTTTCGAGAACGACCAAGGCGGCGCCGACCAAAGAGAACGCGCGCCCGACGCCGAACGACCGGAGGAACCAGTAAAGCACGAGCGGCAAAGCGATGCCGAAGAGAGCGCTCACGGCCCGGAGCGGAACGTAGGGGAAAGGGCCGTACGCGCCCTTGACGTCCACGACCGTGAACGGGCCGGTGCTCGTTTCTCGCGCCAGGGTCAGGAAACGGTCGGCCGCCGGCGGCGCGTAGCCCGTGAGGCGCAGGACGGCGGCGTACATGAGCTTACCGAGTGGTGGATGGATGTCGAAGTGGGCCTCGCCGGTCGCGAACTGGGCGGCATAGGTCGCGAAATGCGCCTCATCGAAGACCGGTCCCGCTGGCCGGGCGATATCATAAAAGTGCAGACCGGCGCTTATGAGAACGAGCAGGCCGAGCCAAAAGGTCGGAGTTTCAAAGAACTTTAACCGAGCATTCATAGAATTGGTGCTGGGGGTGGGACTTGAACCCACACGGGATTGCTCCCACAGGCTCCTAAAACCTGTGCGTCTGCCAGTTTCGCCACCCCAGCATTTTGGCCTGAAAAGCCTTGATTTTCCTGTATCTTTCTAAATTGACTTTTTTGAATATTTATACTATAATGTAGCACATTGTGGGAGTTGGCAAGCGCATCGTTCTCTCCCCCAATGGGCCCTTTGAAATCTTAATATAAGAACACCTGAGATAATAGGGCTCGGACAAAGTTCGATTGACGCGAAAGCGTCTGGAGGAAAGAGATGGAATGGATCGCGTTCGTGATGGGCCTCGGCGTAGCGCTTGCGCTACTCGTGGCCACCGCTCTCGTGGGCAGGGACTTCTGGCTGAAGCTCTTGCTCACGCCTCTCGCCAAGGCCGACTTCTTCTTCACGATGGTCGAGGAAGCCAGGGCGAAAGCCATTCTCGTGAACGATCGGTTCGACCGGTTCGTGATGGCCTACAAGGGCTTCGGATTCGACGACAACTGGAACGTCGGGGAGGTAGACAAAGACAACCCCGATGGAGGAACGTATCAAGAACGTCGCAAGTCCATCGACAAACACCTGCCGGGCGGCATCCGCTGGCTCGGCCTACCCGGTGTCTCGACGGTCCACAAGTACCACTTCCGGTGGGCGACGGTCTTCGACACCGGCGACAAGGCAACTGGAGAACTGAAACGCCACGTCGAGCCATACGATGAGCAAATCGACTACATCTTGCTGAACGACTACAACTACTACACGAAGCTCACCGGCGCCGAGACCTACGAAGGCGGGAAGGCATCAGAGAACGGAAAGGCAGAGGAAGCGCCGGGCTTCGGCGTCGACGTAGAGATCCTTCTGCCGACTCGGATCATGAACCCGTATCTTGCTCTTTTCCGGGCCCATCGATGGCTCGAACAGGTGCAGGAGTTGGTCAAGTCC
>DATJQA010000060.1:0-3186 GCA_035506115.1 Minisyncoccota bacterium
ATCTTTGGAAAAAGATGCCGCTGCTTTCCGTTCTTCCGCTCGACAGGCTGGCCTGAAAGCAGTTTTTGTCCATGCTTCTTATCTGGTGAATCTTGGCACTTCGGATGGTGCTCTCTGGAAAAAATCCGTGGCGCTTTTGACGGCGACCATGAAGGCGGCGGCTGACATCGGCGCCGCGGGTGTTATCGTTCATCTCGGTTCCGGTGAGGCCGGACTCTTTCGCACCCAATCCATGGAGCGCGCTGTTGCCGGCGTAAAACAGGTTTTGCGCCACGCTCCGACCCGATCCGGGGCCGGCCGGAAAGGGGAACCTTATTTCATCATTGAGAACGCCGCTGGCGGGGGCGAGAAGCTTGGCCGCGATCTTGGCGAGATAGCAATGATCTTGAAGATGATCGGCTCGAAGCGGGTCGGCGTTTGCTTCGATACCGCTCATGCTTTTGAGGCCGGCGTCGTTGAAAGTTATTCTAAAGAGAACATTGCCCGCCTTGCGGCGGAGATAAAAAAAACGGTCGGCTGGGAACGCTTGCTGGCCATCCACGCGAACGACTCGAAGACAGCCTTCAATTCGAAGCACGACCTGCACGAGAACATCGGCAAAGGCTATATTGGCGCGGCCGCTTTCCGGAACCTTTTGGCGCACAAGGGTTTTCAGGACGTGCCGTTCCTTTTGGAAGTGCCGGGCGCGGATGGGAACGGGCCGGACAAGAAGAACGTGGATCTTTTGAAAGAACTGGCGGGATCGGGGAGCTGATCTATTTTCTGATATAATGATTAATAATGACCAGCGGGCTCTTTGAACTCGCCGTTGTCGTGGTCCTCGCTGCCGGCCTTGGGGTGCTGGCGCGTTTTTTGAGGCAGCCTGTTATTCTGGCCTATCTCGCGACCGGCGTTGTGGTCGGTTATTTCAATTTCTTCAACATTTCTGATCCGAGCCAACAGGAAACCTTCCGGGTCTTTTCCGACCTGGGCATCATGTTCCTGCTCTTCCTCATCGGCTTGGAGATAAATTACAACTCTCTTCGGACCGTCGGTCGCATCTCGCTTATCGTCGGCCTCGGCCAGATAATCTTCACCGCCTTGATCGGCGCTGGTCTGGCCTGGCTTTTCGGTTACGCTTTGGTGCCGGCGCTTTACATCGCTGTTGCCTTAACGTTCTCAAGCACCATCATCGTCGTGAAGCTCCTTTCCGAGAAACGGGACCTGACCGCGCTCTACGGCAAGATAAGCATCGGGATGCTGCTCGTCCAGGATATTGTTGCCATCTTGCTCCTGGTCTTTCTTTCGAGTTTCGACAAACCGGGCACGAACTCCATCTGGTTCGGCTTGCTCCTGACGCTCGTAAAGGCCGCTTCGCTCTTCGCTTTGATGCTCTGGGTCGGGAAACGCGTTCTGCCGCCCATCTTCGACCGGGCCGCCCGGAGCGAAGAACTTCTTTTCCTCTTAAGCTTGGCCTGGGTCTTCATCTTGGCGACCGTCGTGAGCCGCATCGGTTTTTCCATCGAGATCGCCGGTTTCTTGGCGGGGCTCGCGCTCGCGAACTCTTTGGAGAACATCGAGATCGCCGGCCGCATCCGGCCGCTCCGGGACTTTTTCATCCTTATCTTCTTCGTCATCCTGGGTTCGACCTTTGTGACCGCGGACTTCAGCGGTCTCCTTTGGCCTATCGTCGTTTTTTCGCTTTTCGTGCTTATCGGCAACCCGGCCGTTGTCATTCTCATCATGGGCTTCCTTGGATATCGGCGTCGGACAGCTTTCTTGACCGGTATGACGATGGCTCAGATCTCGGAGTTCAGCTTGGTGCTCGCGGCCCTTGGCTTAAAGCTTGGCCATATCGATCAGGGTGTCGTTTCGCTCGTGACCGGCGTTGGCATCGTGACCATCACGCTCTCGACCTATCTCATCATGTACGCCGAAGCGCTCTTCCCGCGCTTCTCGCGGCTTTTGGCCGTCTTTGAGCGGGACATCACGGCTGAGGATGGTCTCTTCACGACGGAGATGCACCGGCCCATCATCCTGGTCGGTGTCCATCGGACCGGCCAGGCCATCGCTATGAATCTGCCGCGGGAACAGACGCTCGCGGTCGATTATGATCCGGAGGTCATCGCTGAGCTCAAGCGCCTTGGCTACGCGTGTCTCTTGGGAGATATCGCCGACCAGGAGATCTTCGAAAAGGTGAACTTCCCAGCAGCGCGGCTTGTCATTTCCACCAGTCCGGATTTTGATGACAACATGGGGCTGCTCCAGCGCCTGCGTCATCTGCCGACCCGACCGAAGGTCATCGTCCGGGCCGAGGACGAGAAAGATGCGAAACTGCTCTACGCCGGCGGGGCGGATTACGTGGTGTTGCCGAACTTCACGGCCGGTCAGTATCTCGGTAAAACCATTGCTCTGGACCCGGACCTGAGGATATTAGAGAATATGAAAAAACGGGACCTCGCCCTCCTGCGAGACAAAAAGCGCTTCCTTATCGCATGAACATAAAACTTTTCGATGTGAAGAATTTCTTCTCGACGTTCGTCATCGCGCCGTGGATCCTTTGGGTATTGTTCGGCGCCCTGCTCACGGCCTTCGTCGCTCAGTATGCCATTCTGAACTATCACTGGAAGCAATATGCTTTTCCGGACGAACGCTTGAACCGAATGCGCCAGGCGTATATCGTCGGCGCCATCGCTTTTATCGCTCTTATGCTCTACGCCATTATGAACGCCAATGTCTAACGTTCTTTCTATCGCGCCGGACGAGCGGGTTGTTGTGACCATCCGCCGGCACTGGTACGTGATGTTCGGTCAGACGATGACGCTTCTTATTCCGTTCCTTATCCCTTTTTTTATCGCGCCGCTCTTGGATAATGTCAGCTTCTTGCCGGCCGCCGCTATCCAGGCCTACACTCTTTTCTTTATCGCGGCCTGGTATCTCGTCCTTTGGATGATCTTCTTTAGTATGTGGACGAACTATTATCTCGATGTCTGGATCGTAACGAATAAACGCGTCATCAATGTTGAGCAGCTTAGCTTGTTCAGTCGGGAGATCTCGGAGTGTCGCCTGGACCGCATCCAGGACGTGACCGCGGAGGTGCACGGTTTCCTACCGACCGTTCTCCACTTCGGGAACGTTTCTTTGGAAACGGCAGCCGAATCCGAACGCTTTTTCCTGAACGGCGTGCCGAACCCATACGACGTCAAA
>DATJQA010000061.1:0-2555 GCA_035506115.1 Minisyncoccota bacterium
TCAGATGGTCTATCTCGTGTTGAAAAACGCGCGCCGAAAATCCGGCGAGCTTTATCATTCTGGGATTTCCGAGCGCATCTTCATAGCGCACCTTGATTGTCCGATGTCGAGGCACTTTCCCGCGTACACCGCCCAGGCTCAAGCAACCCTCCCAGTCGTTCTCGTACGCCTTCGAGCGTTCCACTATTCTCGGATTTACGATAACCGTCGGCGGAATAGAGCGAACATCCGGTCGAACCTTGCTCGGTTTCACTTCAATGACCGCGAGCTGGAGCGACCGACCGATCTGCGGCGCCGCGAGACCGACACCGTTCGCTCG
The DNA here is from genome assembly GCA_035506115.1 of Minisyncoccota bacterium. GTDB lineage: Bacteria > Patescibacteriota > Minisyncoccia > UBA6257 > 2-01-FULL-56-20 > DATJQA01. The sequence continues at coordinate 320 of DATJQA010000061.1, forward strand.
GCGCATCGTGAAGAACATGTCCCGCACCAGGGCTCGGAACTGCTCTGTCCTTAAAAAAGAGCGCGGCACCGGCCGGGCTCGCCTAGCAAGCACGGGGTCGCCGAACTGGGTTCTGGCAAGCATTTTCATATTTCCTACTCCACCGCCCCGCCGATCGCGATCCAATCCTGAAGTCCGCCGAGATTATTGACGTTCACGTAACCGTCATCGATAAGTATCTCCTTGGCATGCTCCGCGCGCTGGCCCGCCTTGGAATAAAGATAGATCGGCATCTCTTTTGCTACATCCGGGCGCATACCATTCTCGATATCATCAACGTCGATATGCAAAGCAATCTGGGCATGGCCTTCATCCCACTCCTCTTCGGTCCGAACATCGATAAGTATCGCCTCATTGTTCACGATGAGGTCCATCGCCTCCTGCATTGCTACCGGATCAAGCATTTTTCAAGTATACCTTATTCGCCGATGACGTAGCGGCAACCTGCCGGACCCATTATCGCGGCATGGACCGCCTGAGCCGGGATGTCGAGCCGGTCGCCAACTCTCAATTGATGCTTTTCTTTTCCAAGCGTCAGCATCATTTCGCCTTTGATAATGACATGAGCAACGGTCACTGGATGAGTATGGTCATCGTACGTTACGCCAGGACCGTCGTCCATCGCGTAGACGCTTTTAAAGCCTTCTCTCTTAAGCTGTTCAACGACTTCCGCTTCGGTCATCATCAAGCCGCCTGTAATTCTTCGGGTGGTTCCGCTTCGAAGCTATTGATGGCCTTCGCCAATTCGGCTCGGGCCGCGTTATCCGTCAGCTTTTCACCGACCATTAGATCTTTGGCAAGCTGGAGATAGAACCTCTTGTTCTTCTCGCACTCCATCGGCGTCGCCAACGGGTCGCAGGGGTTTTCGAGCATCGTTATGAGGTAACTCGCGAACTCCGTATCGGTCGCCGCTGTGAATTCCGGCATTTCTGGTGTCGGTTCTTTGGACGAAAATGATTCGTGGCTTTTCACGCCAATATTATACCATCTTATTTCGACAGAATTAATCCTCAATACTGAACGCCTTGAAATGCTGCGGTTCTCCTTCGGCCACCTTAATATTATCCACGCGCGCTCCGGGCGGGCCATTCCGGCACCACTCGATGAATTTCTCCACCGCGGCCGGTTTTCCTTCCGCTTCCAAATAAACTGTCCCATCCGGCTTATTAACAGCAAATCCGGCAATGCCGGATTCGATAGCCGCTGCCCGGGAGTAGTAGCGATAAGCCACACCCTGAACGCGACCAGAAACAATTATTTTCACGTGCTTTATGTCCCCCATAAAAAAGGGAAGAGGGGCGGCGGGTGTTGAATCCGACTGCCCCTCAACGAGAACGCCCTTGCGGGCAAGGTCGGAGGTTTCCCTCCAGACAGTCATCAGGCCGGGTTTGGCCATCCGACTAAGGACAGTTTAGCAGGGCCCCCTAGCCATGTCAAGGTCTCTGTGGATAAGCAGTTTTTGGCTCTAAAACCGGGCCTTTTAGGTCTTTGCCGGATCTGTACTTGCGGCTTACTCTCTCCATAATGGCGATGGTCTTGTCATACGTCGGATAATCCACCGGATACGGCGTCGCATCCTTCCCGCCATGAGCGAACGAGTAGCGAGCCGGGTCTTCATACGACGGCCGGGCGCCGTAAACAACCTCGGAAACAAGCGCGAGCGCCCGCACCGTTTTTGGCCCGACACCCGGCGTCGCTACGAGCCGTTCATAATTTTCCGGGCGCCGGTCCGTGAGTCGCCACAATATCTTTTCGAGATACTTACTTTTCGCAAAATCCTCGTGCACGACCGGATGGTAGCGGAACTCCATGTTCGCCAAACTCATCAGGGTCAGCTGGCCGTTCGCCACTTGGAATTTTGCCATCCGCGACATCGGCGTCACGTGCCGGCGCAGCAGCTTGATATCTTTCATCAGCGTTTCAAAGTTCTGGTTCACGAGCTCCGTCGAAAGACCACGCGTCTTGCTGCTCGTGTGGGCCGTGAGATTCATAACGCTCTTCCCCTTCCCGGCGGAAACAATGCCGGAATGAGGTTCATCCACCAGATCCTTCACGTTCGCCGAATGCCAGTGGTAGCGGCGGGCCGTGCCGGCCGTTTCGTTCATCCCCTGCTGGACGACCGTCCATGAGCCCTTTCGCGTGAAAAAGAAGGCGTGGTGATAAAGCTGAAAACCGTCCTGAATGAGCGAACTATCCA
>DATJQA010000062.1:0-6704 GCA_035506115.1 Minisyncoccota bacterium
GGGACAAACCAGCATTATAAAACCATGGTATTATCTGATATTCTCGCCATTCCGCCGGCCATTTTGTTCGCCTATGTGCCGGACGAAATAAGCGATGATGACGAGGAAGAGGAAGAGAACAAGGACGCCGGTAAGCACGTCAAAGAGGACGACGAATCGCTCGAAGAGGCCGCCGAAAAAGAACAGCACCTTGAAGAGGACGACGAATACTCTCAAGAGGAGTAATTTTTCACATGACCATAGAACTCACAAAATCGCCTGAGACCAAAGCGGCTTGGGTCATTGTTTCCGGTAACAGGCCGGCGGACAAACGCCATCCTTTTTTCCGCCTTCTCGACACAACCGACCAAAAATATCTTGCCCTGGCCCGGACCGGCTTCGATAACGAATTCGGCTCGGCCAAGGCCATCGTTCTACCGTCAGGCCGGTTCCTTCTGCTTCTCGGCAAAGGCGAGGACAAGCGCTGCACGCTTCGAAAAGCGCGCCTGCTCGCGCGCCGCCTTATCGCCGCCGCCAAAGCGGAGCGCTACTCGGACATCGCGCTCCGGCCGGAGGACTTCATGCCAACACCGCGCCTTGCATTGGAAGAGCTCGTCGAGCTCATTGCCGCCCAGGCCGAACTCGCCAACTTCGATTTCAACCGCTACAAAGAAACACCGAAGAACGGCTGGCGGTTTGTCGGGCGCCTGAGCCTAGCACCGGATCGTCCGACGCCAACCCTACTTAAAGCCCTGGAACGAGGCGTCATCATTGGCGAAGAAACAAACAAGGCCCGCAGCCTGGCGAACACACCGGGCGGCGACATGACCCCGCAAAAACTTGCCGAAGCCGCTCTTGAGGCGGGGAACGAGGCGAAGCTCAGCGTCCGAGTGCTCGACGAAAGAGAAATGCAAGAGCTCGGCATGGGCGGTGTCCTAGGTGTCGCCCGCGGTTCGAGCGAACGGCCGTACTTCATCGTTATGGAATACCGGGGCGGCCGAAAAGCCGAAGCACCGACCGTGCTCATCGGCAAAGGCGTCACTTTCGACACGGGCGGCTTGAATTTAAAACCGGAAGACGGCCAGAACGACATGCATATGGACATGTCGGGCGGTGCGGCCGTTATCCACGCGCTCACCGCACTCGCTCGACTTAAAGTAAAAAAGAACGTTATTGGCCTTGTTCCGGCCGTTGAGAATATGCCGTCCGGTTCCAGCTACCATCCCGGCGACATGCTCAAAACGATGTCCGGTAAGACCATCGAAGTCCTTAACACGGACGCCGAAGGGCGCATCATTCTGGCGGACGCTCTGACCTACGCCAAAAAGTTCTACAATCCAAAATCCATTATCGACGTTGCGACCCTGACCGGAGCGGCCATGCGAGCGCTCGGCCAACGCGCCTCGGCACTTTTCGCAAACGACGAACGCTTGGGTCAAGCGCTCCAGAAAGCCGGGGAGCGGACCGGCGATTTCGTTTGGCCGCTACCGCTTTGGGAAGAGTTCGAAGAAGAAGTACGCGGCACTTTCGGCGATTGGGCGAACACCGGAAAGACCGGCTACGGCGGCGCTATCACGGCAGCGGTCTTCCTCTGGCAATTCATCAAATATACTTCGACGAACCCAGGACAAACTATCCCATGGGCGCACGTGGACATCGCCCCGCGCATGACGACCATCGATGGCGAATATCTTTCGAAAGGCGCAGCCGGCGCCGGGGTTTACCTCCTAGTTGACTATTTGAGAAGGATAAGGTAACATATAGAAGTTCATTCGGGGGAGGAATACCGCACTCGGCGGTGTTCCTCCTTTTTCGTCAAGAAAACCGCTATACTTATACAAGAATATGCAATCGAACCCCGAACACGAGGTTATTTATTTCGGCAGGACCGATTTCCGGAACCAGAACCGTCTTTTCGGCATCAAAAGGAATGACCGGCGCCAGCATATGTACATTTTGGGAAAGACCGGCACCGGGAAATCGGCAATGCAGAAGAACATGATAATCCAGGACATCGCGAATGGCGAAGGTGTCTGTGTCGTCGATCCGCACGGCGAGCTTGTCGAGGACATCCTCCTAAAAATACCGCGGGAACGCTTGGATGATGTCATTTACTTCAATCCGGCCGACAGCGACTACCATATCGGCTTCAACATCCTTGAGCTACCGGATCCGAAGTACAAACATCTTGTCGCTTCCGGTCTCATGGGCATCTTCACGAAGATCTGGTCGAACGTCTGGTCGGCCAGAATGGAATACATCATGAACAATGCCGTTCTAGCCCTCCTCGATACGCCCGGCTCAACTCTTTTGGGTATTCCGCGTATCCTGGTCGATAAGGATTTCCGCCTCCGCATCGTTGCGAACATCAAGGACCCGGTCGTGAAAGCCTTTTGGGTGAACGAGTACGAACAATGGCAAGACAAGTTCCGAAACGAGGCCATCGCGCCTATCCAGAACAAGGTCGGCCAGTTCCTTTCGACCGCCATGACCCGGAATGTCGTCGGTCAGTCCAAATCGACCATCGACATCTTCGAAATAATGAACCAGGGAAAGATCTTTCTCGTGAACGTTTCGAAGGGCCGCATCGGCGAGGACAACTCGTCCCTCCTGGGCGCCATGCTCATCACGAAGATTCAGCTTGCTGCCATGGAACGTGTGCGCGTCCCCGAGGATCAGCGCGTCGATTTCTATCTTTATGTCGACGAGTTCCAGAACTTCGCGACCGACGCTTTTGCCGGCATCCTCTCGGAAGCCCGAAAATACCGCTTGAACCTCATCGTTGCTCACCAGTACATCGGCCAGCTCGTCACGGACACCTCGACCAGGGTCCGGGACGCTATCTTCGGCAACGTCGGCACAATGATAATCTTCCGCGTCGGCGCGACAGACGCCGAATTTTTGGAAAAGGAGTTCGAACCGGAATTCCTGCCGATCGATATGGTGAATCTGCCCAACTATCGCATCTATCTTAAGCTCATGGTGAATAACGTGACCTCGCGGCCTTTTTCCGCCGCTACTTTGCCGCCTTTCCAACTGCGCGGCTCAACGCTTACAGGAGAAGAAATAATCGACCACTGCCGCCGGCGCTACGCCCGGCCGCGTCAGGTCATCGAAGACGAAATAAACTCTTGGAGCGGCGTCATGACCCAGACCGCCGAGAACATCCAAAGCGAGGTCGGCGCGGAAGGCGGTCGCTACAAAGCTGTCTGCTCGAATTGCGGCAAGAACATAATGCTTTCCTTCGAACCGCTTCCGGGCCGTTCTGTTTATTGCAAGAACTGCCTCGCCAAGGTCAAAGCGGGAGAGATCGAACCGCCTGAGCGGCGTTTCGCCGGAGCGCGCGCCAAGCAACGTTATTCTTCCGAACTGGCGAGTCTCGGCATCGAGTTCGATGTTCGCAAGGAACGGCGTGAATCGACCCTACCGCGTTCTTTGCCGGCCGCTCTAGCCAAGGACGAAGCGAAAGAAGTGCCGATGAAAGCCGCCAAACCGGTTTCGCTCACGGAGCTCAAGCCGATGGAAAAACCGACCAAGCGCCAGCCCGCTCCGAATACCGAGATCGACATCGGCGAACTGCGGAAAGAGATCGCCGCTTCTTTAGCGAAAGCCGCCCAGCCTGCCGAAATGACCGATCATCCTGTGCCGGCGAACGAAAACGAAGAACCGGTTGATGAGTAAGCCTGAGCCACTTCACGGCTATGCGATTCGACATCATTACAATCTTCCCCGACATCTTTGATTCGTATCTTTCCGAATCGCTTTTCAAGCGCGCCCGAACGAATAAAATCATAGACGTCCACGTTCATAATCTGCGTGACTATTCGCCGGACAAAAAACACCACAAGGTAGACGACCGACCATTCGGCGGCGGACCGGGAATGGTCCTCCAAATCGAACCGATCTATGAGGCAGTATCACAAATCACGAGACACGTATCACGAAACAAGAAGACGCGGGTTATTCTGTTTAGCACGCGCGGGAAAAAGCTCGATGCAAAAGTCGCTCGGCGATTATCAAAATATGACCGGCTCATCCTTATTTGCGGCCGATACGAAGGCGTAGATGAGCGCGTGGCACGTTTTGTTGCCGACGAAGAACTCTCGATAGGGGACTATGTCCTTTCCGGCGGCGAACTGCCCGCTTTGGTCCTGATGGAGGCCGTGAGCCGATACAAACCTGGTTTTTTGGGCAAATTTGCCTCTTTGGAGGACGAACGGGGTTCTTTCCCGGCCTATACGCGTCCGCCTGTTTTCAGCCCAAAAAGGGGCGTTAAATGGACAGTCCCAAAGGTCCTCCAATCCGGTAATCACGCCAAAATAGCCACATGGCGGCAGCGCAAGTAGCCCTTCTCACCATTATCACTTTTCTCGTCGGCGTTCTGGCCGCGAGCGCTTGGCCGGCGTTCGCGGTCTTTTGTTTTGGTCTCATCGTAAGCGCGGCCACCGGCGGACTCTTGCGTCATTTTCGGAAAGCTTCTTGGTTCTTACCGTTCCTCCTCGCCCCGAGCTTCGCTCTAGGATTTATATACTATCGCTTCAATATCGAACTGACCGCCGCTTCATATTTGGTGCCTTTCGAAAAAAATATTTCCGCTTTCGCCGTCGTGACCGCAGAACCGAAGATACCGCGCGACAAATACCAGGAACTCTCTGTCGATCTCGAGGCGCCTTACCACGGACGCCTCCGCGTTCTCGCGTCGCCTCAATTGGATTATCGATACGGCGACCGCCTGCTCTTCGTGGGCCGCATCGAACCCGCTACACCACCGGACGAACCCATCACGCTCTTCCCGAAAATAAAACTTGTCGAGCGGGACCGAGGGAATGCGCTCCTTTCCGGCCTCCTGCACTTCAAAGAAACTTGCCTGGCCGTTCTCCCGCGCAATCTACCGAAACCGGAAGCCGCCTTTTTGGCTGGCCTCACTTTCGGCGACACCAGGAACTTCGGCGACGAATTAAAAGAGGCTTTCCGTCGTTCCGGCACGACCCATCTCGTCGCTCTTTCCGGCTACAACATCGCTATCCTCATCTATGCCGTCGGCCGGACGCTCGGTCGTTATGTCCATCGACGACTTAACTTTCTAATCACTCTCGTCTTCATCGGGCTTTTTGTCGTGATGGTCGGTGCCGAGGCCTCCGTCGTCCGGGCCGCTATCATGGGCGCTTTGACGCTCTTCGCCGTTTACAGCGGCCGGCGAACCTATTTCCTGAACATCATCGCTCTCGCCGCTTTTCTCATGACGCTCATTGACCCGACCGTTATGAGCCGGAACGTCAGTTTCCAATTATCCTTCGCGAGCGTCATCGGCCTGGCCTATCTTGGCCCGGCCCTAAAAACGATATTTCGTATTTCTGATGACCAGAAAGATCTTCTCGGCTGGCGCGAACAGCTCGTAACGACTTGCGCCGCTCAGCTTGCCGTTCTGCCCATCATTCTGAACACTTTTGGGAACGCTTCGGCGACAGCCGTTCTGGCAAACCTTCTCATTCTGCCGTTCGTCCCGCTCATGATGCTCTTGGGATTCATCCTTATCGCCCTAGGTCTAGTTTTGCCTCTTCTCGCACCGATCTTCGCCTGGATAGTCCACGTTCCGCTCGCTTACGGCCTGGGCGTCATTAACGCTTTTGCCCTTCTCCAGATACCAGTAAGCGGTGTTCTGACGGGCTGGTTCGCCATTATCGTCTACTACCTCATCCTTATATATTTGGCGATCCGCTATTCACCAGAAAGAATAGAACCATTATGACGAGAATTTTTACAACGACCGGCATCATTCTTATCGCGCTTCTTTTGGGCACAACGTTCTTCGTCTGGACCCAGATCCTCGGCGTCCCGCTCGCGCCGGGTTTCTATTTTTTAGACGTCGGCCAAGGAGACAGCGAACTGGTCGTTCTCGAAACCGGAGCGCGCGTCCTTATCGATGCCGGACCGGACAATAAAGTCGTGAAGAACTTAGAAACCGTTTTACCGACCACCGAACGCTACATCGATCTCGGGCTTATTTCGCATCCCCAGCTCGACCACTTCGGCGGCTATCTTGATCTTCTGGATCGCTATGATTTTGGGGCCATAATCATAAACGGCCGGAACGAAAGCGACCGAACGGACGACCCGGAAAACGCCTGGCAACGCCTGCTCAAGAAGATCGATGCCCGCCATATTCCGCTCATCACTCTAAAAGCCGGCGATTCTGTAAAGAACGGCGGCGCCCGCTTAGTTTTCCTAGGGCCGGACGAACTGACGCGCCAAAGCGGCGACCTGAACGACACTGTTCTTGTCACGCGCGTTGAATCTCAGGGTCTCCGAGCGCTCTTCACTGGTGACATCGGAGCGAGTATCGAAACATATCTTGCAAAACACGCCGACCTTAGGGCCGACATTCTTAAGGTCGCTCACCACGGCTCGAAATTCTCCTCGAGTGCCGGATTTTTGGCCGCCGTCCAACCGAAAGCCGCCGTCATTGAGGTCGGTCGGGGTAATCGTTTTGGGCACCCGACACCAGAAGCTTTAGCCCGCCTTTCCGCTCTCGGCATCCAAGTATTCCGCACCGACGAACAAGGCCTTATCGCTATGACCCTGAACGGCCAGGATCTACGCGTCCGCTCGCTCGGACCCTAGGTAAATGCGGTATAATAGGGAAGTATGACCCTTCTCATTAAAGGCGTTCGTTTTGTTGGCTCCGACGAAGGTTCTTCGGAACGCATCGACGTCTTTGTGAACGG
>DATJQA010000063.1:0-7442 GCA_035506115.1 Minisyncoccota bacterium
CGACAATGGGCGAAAGCCTGATCGAGCGACGCCGCGTGCAGGATGAAGGCCTTCGGGTTGTAAACTGCGGTAGTAAGTCAGCAATGCAAATGAGCAACTTACGGAAAGAGGTTGGTAACTACGTGCCAGCACCCGCGGTAAAACGTAGACCTCAAGCGTTATCCGGATTTATTGGGCGTAAAGCGCGTGTAGGAGGTTCGGTGCGTCTCTTGTTAAAGCCCACTGCCTAACGGTGGAAGTGCAAGGGATACGACCGAGCTTGAGGAGGTTAGAGGTGCCTGGAACTCACGGTGTAGGGGTGACATCCGTTGATATCGTGGGGAACACCAAAGGCGAAGGCAGGGCACTGGGACCTTCCTGACTCTGAGACGCGAAAGCGTGGGGAGCAAAAAGGATTAGATACCCTTGTAGTCCACGCCCTAAACGATGCCTGCTTGCTGTTTCGAGTATCGACCCTCGGAGTGGCGGAGCTAACGCGTTAAGCAGGCCGCCTGGGAAGTACGAGCGCAAGCTTAAAACTCAAAGGAATAGACGGGGACTCGCACAAGCGGTGGAACATGAGGTTTAATTCGATAGTAAGCGAGGAACCTTACCAGGGCTTGAAATTCTAGTTGTAAGCCACCAGAAACGGTGGCCCTCCGCAAGGACAGCTAGGACAGGTGCTGCATGGTTGTCGTCAGTTCGTGCCGTGAGGCGCTCCCTTAAATGGGGTAACATGCGCAACCCCTGTTCACTGTTACAAGTGTCAGCGAAGACTGCCGTCGTATAGACGGAGGAAGGTGGGGATGACGTCAAATCAGCATGGCCCTCTGATGCCCTGGGCTACACTCGTGTTACAATGGTCGGGACAATGGGTTGCCAAACCGCAAGGTGGAGCTAATCCCATCAAACCCGGCCCCAGTTCGGATTGGGGGCTGCAACTCGCCCCCATGAAGCCGGAATCGCTAGTAATCGTGAATCAGCTACGTCACGGTGAATACGTTCTCGAGTCCTGTACTCACTGCCCGTCAAGCCAAGGGAGCCGGGAAGAGGCAAAATTCGCTTCGGCGAATAAGCTTCAGCTCGGTGACATGGGCTAAGTCGTAACAAGGCACGCGTAGCGGAAGCTGTGCGTGGATCAATTAAACTACTTAAATAATATCGGCCTCGGTCGAGATTATTTAATAGGTCGAAGCGTTATCGAGATATCGATTTCGCTCTTGGGGCAACGAAAAAGCTCTCTTCTCAGTTTGTTGTCATTGGCGCGGTTTTTAAGTTGTGATATACTTACCTGCGTTATGCCAGAAGGCCAGATCAAGGTCCTCATTGTTGAAGACGACCGTTTTCTTTCGTCTATCGTCAAAAACCGTCTCGAACGCGATGGCTTTTTAGTGGCGCAGGCCTACGATGGCGATGATGGCCTGAAGAAGCTTCCGGAGTTCCGGCCGGACCTCATCATTCTCGATCTCATCATGCCGAAGATGTCCGGCTTCGAATTCATGGAGGCCTTGGCGGCCGATCCGGAGTTCAATCAGATACCGGTCCTTATCGCTTCGAATCTCGGGCAGGAAAGCGACATCGAAAAAGCGAAGAATCTTGGAGCCGTCGATTATTACGTGAAAGTCCGGACCTCTATTGACGACCTCGATAAAATGATTAAGAATGTCGTAACGCAGCGTTACCACATTCCGTTCGCCTAAAAACCCATGATCCCACAAACAGTGCTCGTCAAAATAAAGCCGGGCGCGAAGGTCCGCGTCTTTGAAGATAAAACCCCGTTCGAGGGCCTTGTCATTGCGCGTAAGCACGGCTCAGAACCGGGTGCGACCTTCACGGTCCGCGCTATGCTCGCCGGCGTTTCCGTCGAGAAGATTTATCCCATCCATTCGCCGGCCATTTCGAAAGTTGAAGTGGTCTCGGCGCCGAAAAAGATCCATACTGCAAAGCTCTACTGGGTACGCAAAGCGTCTGGGGCGAAGATCCGTCAGCGCTTGGGCGTGTCGACGTAAAAAGACAGATGCTATAGAAATAAAAATCCCGCTCCCAGCGGGATTTTTAGTTGACAATATGAAAAAAATTGTGTATTATTGCGAGCGGCCGCAATTCACCTCAGAGGGATAGCGGCTGCCGAGAGGCTCTTCCCTCTGGCCTTCGAAAGGAGGGCAGTTGCGTAAATGGGAATTGCTGACCGCGGCATTGGTGCTTACAACTTGGAGCTGCGGTCGGCAAAACGAGAGTCTGTCGGGTCCGTCGGCGCTTCCGCCGACAAGTGCTTCTGGTGGTCAGGCAGCCATCCTCGTCGTCGATGGGCGGAATGACGTTCCGCTCCCCGGCGTCAAGGTGGAAACCAACAGTGGCACTAACGTCACAACCGACGCTCAGGGTGTCGCCTCCCTGAACGTCTCCATGAGCACGCCGCTGGTGCTCGAAAAAGAAGGTGTGATACAGCGCAAGACGCTCTGGCGCGGTGAGCGGGAGAACAGCCCGTTCTCGCTCTGGCCGTTGTCCGGGGAGGCGGACGTCACCTTTGTTGGTGAGTTCGTCTACCGCACGAACATTCGTCAGCAGCCGCTGACGCGTGTTCCGAACGGAACGACGGTCGGAGTGCTTCTGCCGAGGAACGCCTCGGACGAGGTCCGCCAAGCGTTCGACGACGCTGTTAGTCTGATAAACGACGCCATCGGCGGGCCAGTGACGTTCCAGGTCGTCGACGGTTCGGGCGGCGGTCGCTTCACGGTGTCCGTGTCTGTTGATCCCGGGGATTCGTTCCTCCTCGCGAACCAGCAGGCCGGCGGTTACACCGTGGTAACGACGTCAGCCAACCAGATTGTCGGCGCCCGGATCGTCTATCGCAGTGACTGGTACCTAGGAACCAGGAATGCGGTAGCCCACGAACTGGGCCACGTCTTCGGTGTGGGGCATCACCATCTTTCACAGGGTGGCATTATGAGCCTCAATGCCACATCTGTGTTCGGCTCAACGGACTTCTCCGCTTCGGAGAAGCTCGCGATGCGGATGATGACGCAGCGTCCCACCGGCAACGCATATCCCGACGACGACCAAGGCGCGGGTGTGCAAGCTGCCTCACGGGCCGGAGCCCAAAGCCCGATCGCCCTCGCTTGTTTCTAGGCAGGCGGGAAGAGGGGCCCTTGGACCCCTAACAAATCGTACGGCCCTTTCCGGCGCGCCCCGCGCATCGGAGAGGGCCACTTTTTATATCGGACGACGTGTTCCTAGTTTACAAAAACCAAGATTTTGCTATTCTATTTGGCGTACGCGCGAGTGGCCCATTCGACAAGCTCAGGGCAACTCGTCGTAAATGACGCGCGGGTGGCGAAACTGGCAGACGCACTACCTTGAGGTGGTAGCGCCCGTAAGGGCATGCAGGTTCAAATCCTGTCCCGCGCACAAAAATCACGTATGAAGCGTCATTACATTACTCTCGTCATCACGCTGTGCCTTTTAGCGCTCGTTTTTGGGACCATCGGGTATGCTTCAGGGTTCATTTATCAGCATCGGGTTGGCATCAAGAACGCCCTCGGCGAACTGGCGAGCGTGGTCATGACCTCTGTTCGGGTCGTTCTCCCGCATGCGGCGACACCGACCTCGACCGTCACCTCTACCGTGCCGGCGGTGCCCCTGAAACCGATCGGTACGCTTAAGACATACGCAAGCAAGAAATATAATTTTTCTTTCTCGTACCCGGCGGACTACGCGCCTTTCACGGAGACGGGCCTGCAGGCGCGGACCGGTTGCACGCTGCGGGTGCTTTTCCATCTGAAACAGTATGTTGACGAGACAAAGAATGTTCTGAAACCGGAACCGTCAAGCGTCGGCGGAGCGCGCTTCTCTTTTTGCCTGACGACGCCGACCACGACGCTCGATAAAAAATCAGGCAACCCTTATCCGACCATTGCGGCTTACGCGCAGAGTCGAGGTAACTGGCTGAAGATCAGCACTTCGACCTCGGAGAACATCACGATCGGCGGATTCCAAGCCCTCGAATCGAAGCCGACAGGTCCGGACGCCGTTCGCTTCGCCGTCATCCGAATTAAGCCGGACCGTTATCTGGAGGTCTACGACGGTCTTAATGACTACGATAAGGATTTTCTGGACATTTTTAGAGATTCTTTCAAATTTGGTTCGTAGGGTATTCTCCCCAGGCAGACCGCGTTCTCGGCTGTGGTATGTGGTATGTGGATGCCAAGGCCGGCGAAGTGTTCTAGGATAGAAGAAACTCATGAAACGCATTGTCGTCATCGGTGGGGGAACGGGGACCTTCATGGTCCTTTCGGCCTTGAAGAACACACCGGACGTCCATCTGGCGGCTGTTGTTTCGATGGCGGACGACGGCGCTTCGACCGGTCTTTTACGGGACCAGTACGGCGTTCTGCCGCCCGGCGATATCCGGCGCGCGCTCGTGGCACTTTCTCAGTCGAGCGAGACGCTCCGGGAACTTTTCAACTATCGTTTCGAGGGCGGCGGTCTTCACGGACACAACTTCGGCAACCTTTTTCTTTCCGCGCTCGAAAAGGTGACGGGTAATTTTGCGACCGCTGTTCAGGAGGCCTCAAGCGTTCTGAGCATCGAAGGCGAAGTTGTGCCGGTCACGCTCGACGATGTTCGACTGGTTGCCCGGCTTTCAGACGGGAAGATAATCCGCGGCGAAACGAACATCGATATTCCGAGAACGGCGGAGCGGGCGCGGATAGACGAAGTTTGGCTCGAGCCGGAAGCGCGCATGAACCCAAGCGTCCGACGCGTCCTGCAGGCAGCGGACCTCATTGTTATCGGTCCCGGTGATCTTTACACCAGCTTAGTACCGAACCTATTGGTCCAGGGCGTTTCGGAAGCCATCCGGGCATCGAAAGCGAAGAAGGTCTATGTTGCCAATCTAATGACGAAATACGGCGAGACGCACGGTTTCGGGCCGATGGATTTCTTCCGGGAGATAGAGCGCTACCTCGGTCGGGGCGTTCTGGATTACGCCGTTTGGAACAGCCGCCGGCCGCCGGAAGCCGTTCTTCGGCGCTATCGGCGCGAACGCGCCGAGTTCATTGATCCGAGGCATTTGCCGACCCGGCATGGCCGGACGAAGTTCATTAAGGCCGATCTGCTCGATGCCGGGAAGTTTGTCCGCCACAATCCTCGCAAAAAATTGGGTAAGGTCCTTATGTCACTCGTGAATCGATGAGAACTAGGTCCGAAAAAAAATTCTTCCTTGTTGGTATCTTGCTCGCCGGCGCGGTCATTGTCATTTTCGGTCTAGCTGGGGTCTACGTTCTCGTTCGGAACGCTTTTGCGCCGGCTATTCCGGCCGCTATTCATTTGCCCGCCGACGAAGGGCGGCACGAGAATCTGATGGAGTGGTGGTACTACACCGGCCATTTGGAGGGCCGGGATGCCAGCGGGAAATTAAGACAATACGGCTTCGAGCTGACCTTCTTTCAGACGGTCCTCAACTCGCGCCTCGCGCCGCGCTACGCGGCCCATTACGCGGTGACCGATCTTAATCGTCAGGAGTTCCATTACGATCAGCTCATCGGGCGGCCGACAAGTACGTCGGCGAAAGGTTTCGATATTTCGCTTGGTTCTTGGCGGATGTACGGCAAAGAAGGCCAGGACCATTTGCTCGCGAAGATGGACGGTTATGATATCGATCTCAGCTTGAGCTCGGAAAAACCGGCGGTCCTGCATGGGAACGGCGGGGTCATCGATTACGGTCTGGCCGGGAACTCCTATTATTATTCTCGGTCCCGGATGCGTGTTCAGGGCGCGCTCACGGACCGGGGCGAGGTCATCAACGTGACCGGCGTGGCTTGGATGGACCATCAATGGGGCGGCTTCATTCCGCTCGGCCTCTTACGCTGGGATTGGTTCAGTGTTCAACTGGACAACAATGTCGAGTATATGATCTACGCTCTGCGCGATGCCGGGAACATGCCGACGACGGTGTTCGGAACGCGCATCGATAAGAACGGCGCTTCAGAGAAAATCGCGGGCTCAGATATCTCCATTGATGCTCTAGATACGTGGGTCAGCCCCGTTACAAAGGGCGTTTATCCGGCCGACTGGACCATCTCCATAAGCAGCACCCGATCGATTTTTCACGTGAAGCCGCTCTTGGCGGACCAGGAGCTCATTGCCGGCCGTTCAGCGGGCGTAGTTTATTGGGAAGGCGCGACCAAGATAACCGGCACGGGCGAGGGCTTGCCTGTTTCTGGCGGCGGTTACACAGAACTGACCGGCTACGCGAGCGTTCCGCTTGAGCTTAGTAACCTCATCCGGCCTTATTAGTGTCGATGAGACGATCCTATGTGATAGGTATCGACGAGGTCGGCCGCGGCCCTTTGGCCGGACCGGTCGTGGTGTGCGCAGTAATGATAGATTCGAAATTGCGGATTAGAAATTGCGGATTAGGAAAACTGAAAGATTCGAAACAGTTGACCGCAGGACAACGGGAGAGGTGGGCGAAATATCTACGGCGCCGCCCGGATGTCAAATTTGCTCTGGCGCGCATTTCACCGGCGCGGATCGACCGATTGAACATTTCCCGGGCGGCGAATTTGGCGGCTTGGCGGGCCTACGAGCGCCTTGTCGGGCGGCTGCCAAGTGTTCGCTACCGAACGAAATTGGACGGCGGGCTTTTTTTAAAGAATAGAGAGATGAGTCGGTTTCTTGAAGCCCGAACTATTGTGAAAGGGGACGAGAAAGTGCCGGCCATTGCGGCGGCCTCAATTATTGCCAAGGTGGCTCGAGACCAGTATATGGTGAAGTTGGCCAGACAATATCCGGGTTATGGATTCGAGGTCCATAAGGGCTACGGGACGCTTGCGCACCGGCGGGCTATCAAAAGGCTTGGTCCGAGTCCGGTCCACCGGCGGACATTCCTTGTCTGATTTTCTTTTGACTTTTTCCATATTTTTCTATACTCTAAGGACTATTAGCTATGGGAGGCGTACCAACAAAACATCACTCGCACGGGAAGACCGGCCGGCGCCGGTCGCATTTGGCGCTCAAAAAGCGCGTTCTTCTCGTGTGTAAGAACTGCGGCGGTCCGAAGATGGCGCACCGGACCTGCCCGCAGTGCAAGAAATAAGGCCGGCCGCCCACCGTTCTTTTTGCTTGCGTTCTGGGTCGCATCGTCCTTTATGGCTACTCGACACCTTGTCCGAACGGTCATTCTCCAGTCGCTCTATGAGTGGGATTTTTACCACGGGTCTCATGACCTGGTCGGCATTTTGGACCGGAACCTCGAAGAGTTCGCCCCGGGCATCGACGAACCGGAATTCGCCTGGCGGATATTGAAAGGCGTCGTGGACCATCTGGCCGAGATAGACAAGCTTATCGTCCGGGTGGCGCCCGAGTGGCCGCTCGACAAGATCGCCGCCATCGACCGTAACATCCTGCGCCTCGGCCTCACCGAACTTTTATACGCAGACCGCGCTCAAGTGCCGGCCAAG
>DATJQA010000064.1:0-5626 GCA_035506115.1 Minisyncoccota bacterium
GCCTCTAACATTAGAGCCAGCTCAAGGGAACCGCTCGAGATATCGCGGCGCAAGAGGTGCCAAATGATAATGATTAGAAATTGAAAGATAACAAGAACGGCCAGCGGCTGGATAAATAAACCAGCGACGAAGCCGACGCCGCCGGCCAGTTCGACAAGCGCCGCGACCGGACCCCAAAACCGTCCCGGTCGGAATCCCATCGTTTCGAACTTCGCTGCCGTCGCAACAAGATCTCCGGCCTTAGAAAGACCGTGCGCCAGAAGAATGCCGCCGGCAAATAAACGCAGAACAAAAAGTGCCCAGCCGCCGTATAAAAGAAGAAGAGTGGGTAGATTCTGCCACATATCTCTTAATTATATAAATGTAGCCCCAAGGGGAATCGAACCCCTATTTACGCCGTGAAAGGGCGCCGTCCTAGCCATTAGACGATGAGGCCTCACATAGCTCGCTCCGCTCGCCGCGGGGCAAGCCGTCATCTGTACTCTAGCCGAAGCCCGGCCTTTTTTCAATTTTCACGCCCCCGACGCCGCCCTTGAAATTATCAGAGCGAGCGCTAAAGTGAAGCCAGCAAATACCGGAAGGAGCGCCCTCATGCCAGGAGGAGAAGAGAGCGAACGTATCGTTTTCGATCACGTCGGCTGGGGCAGCTGGCCTCGGTACACTCACCTACCGACAGGCACGACCATCGTCCGAGCTCCTTATATGGACCTCAGGGAATGGGAGCGAAGGAGGAACGATTTTTTCGAGATGTTCCCGAACGCCGAACGCCCACCGGCCAGTTCTGAAGTCCACTGAATCTCGCAAGCCCCGACCGAACGTATCCGGTCGGGGCTTCGAAACTTTTTGGCCGCCTAATCGTTACCCTAAACGCCCCGGAGGGGCATACTTCCATTTATGGAACAACGCAGCGTGACCATCCGAATACTTTCGCTTTTGAAAGGCCAGAAGAAAATGGTCGTCTTTTTACTGTCCCTCATCCTCATCGGCGCCGCTCTCGACATCACTGTCCCCTTCCTCTCTCAGCGCCTCATCGACACGCTCGTTCGCTTTCTAGAGCACGGCGGCGAAGCGCCGTACCGGGTCCTTTTCCTCATTGCGTTCGGCATCCTGGCCGCCACGGTCGGGAACCGCGTCATCAGTTCCGTCTACAACGTTGAAGCGTTCAAGGTGGTCACGCGCGCCGAAGACAATGCCCGCCACGCCGCTTTCGAAAAATATCTCCGCCTGCACGCGCTCTTCCATCACGGCGCTTCGAGCGGCCAGCTTATCGGTCGCATCGAACGCGGGGCGACCGCTATCTACGTTATTCTCTACGACATCTTCGGGCAAAGCCTCGTCTCTCCGATAATCACCCTGACCGGCGTTCTTATCGCGCTCGCCGTGAAGAGCCCGTGGATCGCCCTTGTCGTCTTCCTTCCTCTACCGGTCTATCTGCTCATCGTCCGCCACCTCACGGCGCGCATCTATGAGATCGAGAAGCGGGTCAACGAAGAATACGAGGATGTTTCCAAAGAAGCGTACGATGTCGCTTCGAACGTCTTCACTGTCAAGAAGTTCTCTCAAGAAGATGCCGAGACCACCAATCATGTTCGCCTTCTCCAAAAGATGCGGCTCACCCAATATAGCGCCGAACAGCTCTGGGGTATCATCGAAACAACTCAGACCATCATCGCCACGCTCGGCCGACTGGGCGTCATCCTTCTGGGCGGCACTTTCGTCGTCACGGGTCGCTCGACCATCGGCGAATTCGTGCTCTTCATTACGCTCCAGAACATGGCCTACAGCCCCCTCGCCCAACTTTCGGTCATCTTTCCGCGTCTGCGTCGGAACCTTTCCCGCGCCGAACGCATCTTTGCCGTTCTCGACGAACCCATTCACGTCACGGACAAACCCGAGGCGCTCGTTCTGCCGCCGCTCGCCCATGAGATAACTTTCGACCGAGTTTCTTTTCGCTACGGCCCGCAGCGCGCCTGGGCGCTTAAGGACCTGGATCTCCGCATTCCGGCCGGCACGACCGTCGCGCTCGTCGGCCGCTCCGGCAGCGGCAAGACGACCTTCGTGAATCTTCTTCTGCGCGCTTTCGACCCGATCGAAGGCACCGTCCGGATAGACGGCCACGACCTGCGCGATGTCACTCAAAAAAGTCTGCACGACCAGATCGCCGTCGTCCCCCAAGAGGTCGATCTTTTTTCGCGCACCATCGCCCAGAACATCGCCTACGGCGCTTCGGACCCAAAACCGGAGGATATCGAGCAGGCCGCCCGGACGGCGCTCGCCCACGACTTCATCATGAAGACCGAAAATGGCTACGACACGCTTGTCGGCGAACGCGGCGTGAAACTTTCCGGCGGCGAGCGTCAGCGGGTCGGCATCGCGCGCGCTGTTTTCCGCAACCCCCGCATCCTCATTCTCGACGAGGCCACGAGTCACCTCGACACGGAAAGCGAGCGGCTCATCCAACAGGCCACGGCGGCGCTCATCAAGGACCGCACCTCCTTCATCATCGCCCACCGGCTCTCGACCATCCTGCACGCCGACCTCATTCTCGTCTTCTCCCAAGGCTCCATTGAAGCCGCCGGCAAACATGAAGAACTGCTCAAAACAAGTTCGACCTACCAGCGTCTCTACTCTCTGCAATTCGCCAGCTAAAACTAAGCCTGACTGATTTGACATAAAGGACGGCGAAATGTATAACGTCGTCAGCCCTATGTCATCCTGTTTCCCTTGGGAAACGTCACCCGAAAGGGGGTAACATTGAAGACCGAAGAGACGTACACAAGCGCCGCCATCCAAGCTCTCGGTATCGTCATCCTCGTCGTGGTCGCGCCTTTCGTTGCGACCAGCGCGCTTTCCGTTACCAAGAAGATCGCGGTCGTTCCGACCTGTCTTGCTCTTGGCAGCGGACTCATCGGCTGGTCGTTCAGACTGCAGAGACCGGAAGGTCCCGGAGGTGTCATCTTGAGCGTCCCAGCGCCGAACACCTTCCACTACAAGGAAGCGCCCGACGAGATCGAGGTTTCGACGCGACCCGTAAGGCCGCCGGCGCCGGCGCCGACCCTGCCTCGGCCGGAACCGCCAACGCCGGTCGCCGTCGTGCCGACGCCGCCGACGCTCCCGAAACCCGGGCCGGTTCTCATAACCAAGTTGCCGAACGGCTCAGTGCGGGTCATCAAGCCCATTCCTCCTCCGAAGAGATCTCTCGCGAGAGCCTGAGACAAGGAGATCGTCATGCCGCACCGTCCGAAGGTCCTCGTCGTCGAAAGCGGCCTGGAGTACCAGCGCCTGTGCGAGGAGGCCGGGCTCGGCAAGAAAGCCAAGCTCTTCTTCGCCTCCACGCTCGCCGAAGCGCATCAACTCTTCAACGAGCACCGCGCCAATCTCGCGCTCATCCTGGTCGCCGCGCTCATGGAGAAGAGCGAACAGCCGAACACGGTTCCGTTCGTGCTCGCCTGCCGGGAGCGGGGTTTCGCCGGGCCCATCATCGCCTGGTCGAACGCCCCGGGCTACCGCCAGCCGCTCGTCGCGGCCGGCTGCACCCACGAAGCGGACAAGCTCGCCGGGCCGACGCTGGTCCTCAAGCTGCTCGGCCTGTCGTAAGACGTTCCCATCTTCATTCGAACCCGGACTCTCCGCGCGGAGGGCCCGGGTTTCGTGCTTTTTGTAATAACTTCGCTGTATTGACAAAATAGGAATAAGTGTTCTACAATGTAGACGTTCTTTAAATACCCTCGCGGGAAGCGGCGTGGCTGCCGCCTTTTAAGGAAGAAGGTGGCCAGGCCGCTTCTCGCGAAGCAGAAAAGGAGGGCTCAATGAGCCTGCAGACGGTCGGCACGCGGAAGGCGGAGTTCGTCGGAGGAACGATCGAGCTCAACCTCCCCGACCCCGAGGAGTCCGGCCACCGGATGCGCGCGCTCATCACGCGCATCAGCGGGAGGACCAACCTCGTGGTGGAGGCGAGCCCCATCGCCTGGAGGCTCGACGGCACCGCGTGGTTCCCCTGGAACGGCGGCGAGCCGCTCGAGATCGTCCTCAACAAGGACGACTACCGACTGGCGCTCGCGCGCCACGGTCGCGTCCGGCTCGACGCCCGCCGGCGGCACCCCCGGGAGAAGGACTACATCGTCCTGCGCCCGGCGAGCTGCTGCCGCGGCTGCTAGCCGCAGCGTCGCCCCCTCCGTCCAAGACCATGTCGCGTTCACGCGGCATGGTCTTGTGCTTTTTTACTTGACGCCAACCGAGAACTTACATATATAGAAGACAGCAGCGGCCGCTTCTTTGGCCGCGCAAAGGAGACATCCTCATGGCGATGGACGCCCTACGTCAGCGTGTGGTCTTCCTCGAGCTCCTCGTGTCGTACTTCCGGGCCAAGATGGAGGCCTGCGACCCGGTGAACCAGGTGACGCTCGAGACCATCCGCGAGGAGCTTGCAATGCTCGCCCGGCAGACCCGGGAGGGCATCTCCGAAGAGGAGGTGCGCGAGACCGCCGCCCTCATCTGGAACCACCTCAAGATGACGCCCGACCAGTTCCTCAAGATGTTCGGCCGGCTCCCCCGCGGCGCGTAGTACCCGCCCCGACGGTACTTCCACAAAAAGCCGCTGTTCAGAGCTGAACAGCGGCTTTCGCTTTTTTAAAATCCAACGCGCCGCCTGTGATATGATAATTATGATAATATATTAAGGAATTACGACCATGCCGGACACAGAACCGCTTGCTCCTCAAACGCCGCCATCGGAAACCCAGCCGCCGGTCTTGCCGCCGCCGGCTTCCCCGTCGCCAGTACATACGTTCGTAAAAAAAACCTGGAAAAATGCGCTCATCATCGGCGGCATCATCCTCATTCTTGTGGGCAGCATTTTCGTCATTCGTTTATTCCTGGGCGGCTCCGAAGATTCCTGGGTATGCGTCGAGGGGCAGTGGGTGAAGCACGGGAATCCCGCCGTGCCGCAACCGACGGAAAAATGCGCACCGACGCTTGAAAAACCCGTTCCGACCCAACCGGCGGTAGTACCCGCGCAGGACGATCCCAATTTTGTCAGATACCTCTCTTCGACGCTCGCGAAATGTCCCTCTCAGATCATTCCTAAGATCGCGGCGAACGTTCCAGAGAAACGGACCCCGGCGGTCCTCGCTGAAACGTTCGCAAAAAAATGGCTTGCCTATTTCACCGGCTCTACTGTTTGTCCGGAGGCTGCGGCACTTGATACCCGCATCGAGGTACTGGGTATCGATCATGGAGCAAGCAGCACCGTCATTCGCACCAACTTCGAAGCGGAACTCTTCTACGGCATCAAGCCGACGACCTCCACGCGTGATTTTTGGATCCAACCGGGCGACGACGTGTGGCCTGATGGTTGGGTTGGAAACAAAGAGGTCAATTTCCGGATGGTCCTGGAAAATGGGTATTACAATATCGAGAACGTCGTGGCGCCAAATTACAAGGTCAAGCCGCGGTATCACTCAAGTACCAGCGAATAAGAACAAGGAAAACCGCGCCCCGAGGCGCGGTTTTTTGTTGCGCAGAAACGAAAGCGGCCTTCGCACATAATAATGAACCGCCCCCGCGCGCTCGGCGCAGGGGCTTGTCCACTCGGAACGAAAAGGGCTTCGTGAACGCCGGGGTCGAC